>CAIZOZ010000453.1 GCA_903934745.1 uncultured cyanobacterium | reverse complement strand
TAGCCCAGTCAGTAGCTTAACTGAGCGATTGATCATGATCGATCCAGTAGTGTCGAAGCAGACTTCACCAGGATCGGTCGATATCGTGATCACGTTGGCCCATGTCACGCATCAAGCCCTGCGGGAACGGTGCCAGCGCCAGGCTTGTTCTGAATCCGGGCTGGCAGCGGCTTTGCTTGATCGGGCTCTCCGGCGGATGTCGGCTTGATGGCTCTAGAGGATTGGCTCCCGATGGGGCTGGAGCGGCATCTTGAGGCTGCGGCACTTCAGAATCCATTCAAGCGACGCCTACGACTATTCAAGCCCGATTCAATTGGCCAGGGATCAGTCAAGCCAAGCCTGTCTTTGCGAGATTTGAGAAGTGTCAGTCCCGCAGCATTTGGCTGGTATTATGGTTTCAATCTAACGATCGGTGGTCTGGAGTTGGGGGCAGGGATAGGTTATTTTAATTCCACGCCAGCGATGGCTGCTGCCACTGTGGATGGTCAAAGGCAGCACACGGTGCTCATCGGCTACGACGGTAAGGGAAGGTTAGGGTACGGTAGGCATCTATGGGGCTTGCAGCCCGGTGATTGCCTCATCCTCTCGGCCTCCAATTCGGCGCAGAACTCGGAACAGAAATCAGGCGATAGGTTCGCTTGGATTGCTGGCCTTTGCAGTGTTGTTTTCTTTCGGCTCGATCCGCAGCGTCTGCTCCAGACAGTTGCGGTGATGGGAGGTGGCCCCACGGCTTCACTGCATGAAAAACTGCCCTTGTTTGGCTGTGACTGCTGGCCGTTGCCAGCCGATCCGACTCAGATCTTGTTGCAGGGCATGTTGCGGGAGCTGATCGTGAAGGTTGACCAGTTGCTGGATCTTAATCCAATTTTACCGGAGAGGTTGCAACTTGATGATCAGATTTACCGGCTGCTGGCGGCCATGCTGGTTCCGGAATTGTGCCAGGAAGGACCTTATAATCGGTTGCGGCAGAGGGAGCGCCAAGGTCGGGATGCTTTCGATGAACTGATTGATTATATTAAAGCCAACCTCGATCATCCACTGAATCTTACGCTTTTAGAGGCCCGCAGTCACTATTCGCGGCGTACGCTGCAATACGCGTTCCGAGAACGGCTCGGTTGTACGGCCACCCAATGGATTCGCGGTCAACGTTTGGATCTGGCGAGGCAACTGCTGGAGCATCCCCGTGACGGAGATTCCGTAGCGAGCATTGCGATGGCCTCTGGCTATCGCTCCCTCAGCCTGTTCAGCGTCGATTTCCAGCAGCGTTTTCATCTCAAGCCCTCCGATCTGCTGCGGGAAGCGCGGGCCTCATCCCGGCCGCCAGCTGGCTGATGCAGCAGCGCGAGCACTTGCTCATCCTCAAGCTGCTCAAAATGTTGGTACCAGAGCCCTACGGCGATCAGATCGTCGACCAGAGCCAGGGCCAGCAGCTGCTCCACCAGAGGCTCAAGCTCCTCGGCCACGCCGCGGCTGACCACCGGCACCGCCAGGGACAGGGAGGCCGGCGCCACGGTGCGCAGCGACAGCAGGGCGGCTTTCACGGTCATGCCGGTGGCAATGCCGTCATCCACCACGATCAGGTGCTGGTGGCGCAGTCGCTCGTCGGCGGGATCGCCGAACAAGCGCCGCCGTCGTTCCAGTTCCTGCTGTTGGGCGGCGAGCCAGCCCTGCTGGGCCGCCGCCTGCGCCCGTCGTCTTGCCGCATCGCCATTGCGCCACACCACCACCCCATGGGCGGCGATGGCACCAATCGCCAGTTCCGGCCAGGCGGGGTCTGCAATCTTGCGCACCGACCAGGTGGCCAGGGGCAGATTCAGTTGGGCAGCCATGGCCGCAGCCACCGGCACCCCGCCCCGTGGCAAAGCCACCAGGATCGTGTCGGTTTCCCTGCCAGGCCAGGCGCTGAAGGCGTCGGCCAAGGCCAGGCCGGCCTGATGGCGGTTGAGCCAGAGGGGCGGATGGAGGGGCATGGCGGGCGCCGAGGACAAGCGGGATGAGTTCAGGTTCTGGCGGGGCAGAGCTGCTGCACGAACCAGTCGCGGGCCAGGTCGGCGGCATGGAGCAAGGTGCCGGGTTCTTCAAACAGGTGGCCGGCGTCGGGCACCACCAGCAGGGCATGGCGAGCGAGCAGTCTTGAGGCTGCTTGCCGGTTGAGCCTGAGCACGTCAAAGTCCAGGCCACCGACGATCAGCAGGGTGGGGCAGGCCACGGCCGCCAGCACCTCCATGGCCAGATCGGGCCGCCCACCTCGGGACACCACGGCCGCCACGGCTTGGGGCCGCTCAACGGCGGCATGAATCGCGGCGGCGGCGCCCGTACTGGCGCCGAAGAGTCCCAGGGGGAGCCCGCTCAGATCATCCCGTTGCCGCGCCCAGTCGATGGCCCCGACCAGGCGCTGGCTGAGTAGCGGGATGTCAAAACGCAGCGCCCGATCAAGCTGGTCGCGCTCCGCTTCCTCTGGGGTGAGCAGGTCAAACAGCAGCGTGGCCAGCTGGGCTGCCTGCAGGACTTCGGCCACGCTGCGATTGCGCTGGCTGAAGCGGCTGCTGCCGCTGCCATGGGCGAACAACACCAGGCCACAGGCGTCTGGTGGCACGGTGAGCAGGCCGGCGAGGTCCGCGTTGCTCGTCCGCAGTGTCAGGTGGTGCTCGTGGCTGGTATTGGTGGACGTGGTCATGGCGCTGTTTGCATTCTGGTTTTTCCTCGTCCTCCTGTCCTAATCATTGAATTGGCCCGTGATGTCATCGCGAGGGAGGCTGCATCAGATCTGCTGAACCGGCAAAGGATCGGGATCGACCTGCATAGTTTGAAGAGGCCGACACTCTGAGGCCAAGACAGCATCATGTCACTGATCAAATGGGAACCCTTGAATGACATTGAAAATCTGCTGGGTCGAGCCTGGGGCTGGCCAGTCAACCGTTCGCAGCCTCTGCTTGGCGTTGGGGACTGGAATCCTCGCGTTGATATCAGTGAAAGCGACGGCACCTATTTAATTAAGGCCGATATCCCTGGCGTGCCGAAGGACGAGATCAAGGTCACGATGGATAACGGCATGCTTACGATCCAAGGGGAACGCAAACAAGAGAAGGAAGAGGAGAACAAACGCTTCCACCGCGTGGAGCGCTTTTACGGCAGCTTCACCCGCAGTTTTTCCCTGCCTGAGGATGCCGATCCAGGCGCGATCAAGGCGACGACCCACGATGGACAGCTTGTGATCACCATTCCCAGGAAGGAGACGGCGTTGGCTTCCACGGCGATTCAGGTGCCGGTGGAGTGATCCCTCTTGGTGCCGCAACACTCCGCTGGGCTGTCGTAAGCGTCGACGATGGAGGCATTTTTCGATGACGGGGGAGTTGGCGATGGAGGACGAATCGTCATTGCGATAGCTCATCCGGCTTCAATTCAGCTGGAGTGTGCGGCCCTTCAGGAAGAGGAGGTCATCCTGTTGTTGTTCACCGGTGCTGGCCTCATCGCTTTATTTTTTTGGACCTGGATCGTCGTATGCCGTCTATGGAGCGGAGCCCCATTTGATTGCTGAATTGCTGTCATCGAAGCTCTTGTTCACCTCAGGTATGGGCTTGTTCCGCTGGCCTGTCGGTTGCAGTATCCCTCGGTTACCGCATGGGAGTCAGACGACGGCGTAAGTGTTGCAGGGCCTTCTGCTCAATAC
>CAIZOZ010000452.1 GCA_903934745.1 uncultured cyanobacterium | reverse complement strand
GCCTGAAGCGCTTCCGCCTTGGCGCCCCCTTCTGAGGAGTGCCCGCGAGCGCGAGGGGCGCTCGCCTCAGGCCCGTTGGCTGCAGCTGGCCACGGTGGCGGGCGATGGCACGCCAAGAGTGCGCACCCTGGTGTTCCGGGGCTGGGCTGGACCCACAACGTTGGATCTACTCACCGATGGCCGCAGTGCCAAGCCCGCCGAGCTGGCCCATCAGCCTGCAGTGGAATTGTGTTGGTTGCTGCCCCGTGCCCGCTCGCAGTTCCGCCTACGCGGAAGCCTGCAGACCTTGCCGCCTGAACAGGAGCAGAGGGAGCGCGAACGCCACTGGCAGATGCTCTCGCCGGGTGGGCGCTCCTTATGGGGATGGCCCCCGCCCGGGGAGCCCTTCGACCCGGAGGCAGCCTTCCCCGAGCAGCTTCCAGATGGATCGCCGCTGCCGGATCACTTCCAGCTGCTGCGCATCGCCCTGAGCCAGGTGGAACTGTTGGAGCTCACGGGCCATCCCCACCGCCGCCGGTGCTGGAGAGAGAACACGGATTGGGTAGAGGAGCCCCTCAACCCATGAGCAAGACAACGAATAACACCTCCTTGGAGATGTCTCATTCGACGACGAAAACCTCAAGCAAGCCCGAATCATGCGTGCAAACAAAGCACGCCTTGAATCCTGGCGAGGCAATGCAATCTCGGTCGACTAACACCGTCTCGGCAAGAGGAGGTAACCCCTCCTCCACCAATGCCCTCCGTCACGCGGTTGGCCGCTGCCGCTGCTGCCTCCCATGGCCTGCTCACCGGCCAGATCGTCTTCTCAACCGCGTTCGTCGGTGCCTGTGAGCTGCCCAACTGGATTCACGCCCCCCGTCAAGTGAATGCCTGCCTGGAGCGCTGGATGACGGTCAGTGCCCTGTTTTTCCCTTCCGGCATGCAGACCGCCATCGCGAAGAACCAGCCGGTCCTGGCCCCCGGGCGGCGGGGGGTGTTCCGATGAGCGGCCCCATCTCTGCCAGCGACTACGTCGAGCACTTCGATCCCGAGCTACCGCACCACCGGGTCTGGTTGCTGGTGGTACTGGAGATGTGCTTCTCCTCCAGTTGCGCCATGCTGCTGGCCTTCCTCAAGCCCGGTGTCCTGACGGGCACCAATGGAGACGATCAGTACCTGGCCCGGGTGGGGCAGTTCGGCGACACCACCGACGCAGCGGCTCAGATCAGGACCCTGGCCAGCTACGGCGTCAAGGCGCGCTTCAGCAACCAGGCCAGCTTCCAGACGCTGGAGCAGCAGATTGCGGTCGGTATCCCGGTTCCCTGCGACTATCTCCACCGCGGTCCGGTCAGCAGCCCCGCCGGAGGTGGTCACTGGCTGATTGTCGTTGGCATCAACGCCACGCACGTGATCGTGCACGACCCACTGGGGGAGGCGGATCTGGTGAACGGCACCACCCTGGGCGGCTCCGCCCGCTTCTGCCGCTACAGCCGAGCGAACTTTGGCCGGCGCTGGTTGGTGGAGGGCGACGGCAGCGGCTGGGCGGTGCAGGCGGAAGCGTGATGCGCCGGATCAATGCCCCGACCTCGGCCAATCAGACCTGCGGGGACATTCATCACCATTCAGCGCTTGGGTCTGGAGCTGCGGGTGATCGGCCCCACGACCGGCCGGAGTGCTTGGGGGATCTGCAGCTGTTGGTCCGCCCAATGGGCGGTGAGGGCGGCCAGCAGGCTGTTGCGATCGCCGTGAATGCGGAGCATGGCGTGGTGAGGAAGGGCTGGTCCAAGCCTGTTCCCGCCCTGTGGTGTCAGCCGGCGTCTGGTGACAGTGGGGCGCAACAAACGGCACAGCTGCGCCCATCAACCCAGGGCTTTGCGCCGGGCCTCTCCACGCTGTGGCCCTCCTGATGTCGGGCCATGACCACGGGAACCAGGGGCCGGGGTTTGCTGGCCCGGCGAGATGGATTTGAGGGGCTGTTGCTCCTGGCGGCATGACGGGTGCCTGGGGCCTTGGTTGGCGCCTTGGTGTCAGTTCTTCCCATCGCTCTCCTCCCACACGTGGTTGCTGGAGCGCAGCGATTCGCGGCTCATGCGCTTGCGGCTGAGGTTGCGGTCCTGCCTGAGCAGGGTCTGTTTCTCCTTGAGGAGTTTCAGCTCCCGGATGGTGAGCTCGGTATCAGGGAGGGTGGAGAACAGGCTCCTGGCGCAGCTGAGGCTGTACTCGGCCCCTGCGATGTCGTCCAGGTCGAGCTGCTCGATGGCGCGGCGTCGCGCCCGGTTGGCCTCCAACACGGCCAGTTGCTCAGCCACCGCCGGGTCGGTAGCGAG
>CAIZOZ010000451.1 GCA_903934745.1 uncultured cyanobacterium | reverse complement strand
GAGCAGCAACCGCGAGCCGCAGGGCCTGCAGCGTGCTCTCCAGGGCGAGTTCCTCAAAAGCATTGCGCAGGGCCATCAGTTCACCCCGTCCTCGATGTAGAGGGTGAGGGCCCCGCCACTGGTGTCCCACCACTGGTAACGGCTGGCACCAGCCAGTTGTTGGGCGCTCGGTGGGCTCCCCTGAATGAAGAGGGGATCAGCAGCCGGGGTCGTGGCCCATTCGCTGTCGTGGTCCGCGGCGCTGCGCTTGCGCAGGATCTGGCCGGCGCTGCCCCCAGCCGGCACGCCTGCACCCTGGGGACCCGGCGGTCCAGCCTGGCCTGGGGGACCCAGCAGGGAGGCCAATTGCGTCCAGAACAGGGCCACGGCAGCGATAAACGGCGATCACTGACTCTTGCCATGGCCGGCGCCAGCGGCGCCGGCTGGGCCGTCATCAGCCAGCAGCTCCCCCAGCCGGCGAGCGATCAGGAGCAGCTCCTCTTGTCGCCGCCACTGCTCCTTCTCACTTGCACCGATGTGGCTGGCTGTTTGTGCTGGGCTCTGGCGCTCGTCATAGAGGCTGAGCAGCAGAGCGCGCTGGCTGGTGCGGTTGCCGCAACCCACCGGGCACAGCAGCGCGAGCGTTGCCCTGGTGCCGGCGGAAGCATCGGGGTCAGGGTGGAGGGGGAGGGCTTCTGGCTGCTCGCTGGCGCAGAGGCCCAGAGCGAGATGGCCCAGGGCGCCGGCCATCTCCACCCCCAGCAGCAGTTCCTGCTCGGCGGCCAGGCCTTGCTGGCTGAGCCGGCCCGCCGCCGCCAGCACGGTCGCGCTGCTGCCGCCGTCCCACTGGAGCAGCGCCAGGGTGTGGAGGCCATCGCCGCTGGTTTCGATCGCAGTGCGCAGCAGCGATTGCACCTGGCTTTGATGGGCCGCCACCTGCTCCTGAAGGGTCTGGAGATGGGTGGTGCTGATCCGCTTGGCCAGGTCCGGCTGCAGGGTGATCAGCAGCCAGGCGGTGTAGAGCACCAGGCCGAGCAGCACGATGCGCGAGAGGCGGTACAGCAGCTGCCAGGGATTTCGGGCATCGAGCACCTCCCCGACGGCTTTTTGGAGGGCGTCGCTGGTGGCGCGGGTGAACACCTCCACCCGCTCGGCCAGCCCTTTGTTGAGGTCAGCCATGGTGGTGATCAGGCGGAGAGTTCGTAGACCTGGCCGGTGAGCCGGTCCAGGTAGAAGTCGCCCACCGCCGGGGGCGGCTGCAGGGGCGGCGCGGCCCCGCTCGGTGGAGCGCCATTGCCCGAATACCAGCGGGTGGCGCGGCTGCCGACACCCGATTCCTGCACCACCGCCAACGCCGGTTCGCCGCTGCTGGGGTCCGGAAGAAAGCCCAGGCCGCCGTTGGGGTGGAGCCGCAGGCGCCAGACCACCGCATGGCGGCCGTCATAGGGCTCACCAGTGATGCCGCCGCTGGGGATCAGGGGCTGGATGGTGCCGCTGCTGCTGGCACCGCCGCCATCACGGTTGTTCAGCAGCTGTTGGGGCGGCACGGGGCAACCCACTAGGGCGACAGGCAGGGTGGCGATCAGCATCCCCAACTGCACCTGGACCGTGACATCAGCCCGCTGGGCGTAGACATGCCGCAGCCGCGGCGCGGTGCGGGAGGTAGAGGGCCAGGGCATCTCGTCGCTTGTGCCATCGCCCCAGATCACGGAGATCGGGGCGGAGATGCTCTGGCGGGGGTTGATCAGCAGCTCGATGGCGACTGAGCCGATCGGTTCATTCCAACGGCGATCGGCCGGCAGCCAGAACAGCTCCAGGTC
>CAIZOZ010000450.1 GCA_903934745.1 uncultured cyanobacterium | reverse complement strand
CCGGCTCTACAGCCGCCCGGCCCAGCGGAGCAGGAACGCAGCCTGCAGGCGGCACGAAGCTGGTGGGCGGCCACGGAGGCAACAGCGATGGCGGCGGACGGCCCGCAAAACGCCGACGGACCGGCGACGTGATTAACTTCTGAGTGCAACGGCGTGCTTGCCCGGCTGCAGAACTCTTTTTTTCATCATCTCCCCCATGAGCGTTCGCCTCTACGTCGGCAACCTGCCGCAGTCTTTTGATGCCAAGGAGCTTGAAGCTCTGTTCACCAGCGTGGGGGAGGGGGTGCGCTTCAAAGCGGTCAACGACCGTGACACCGGTGCGAGCCGCGGCTTCGGCTTCGCCAACGTGGACAGCCAGGCCCTGGCCGAAACGGTGATTGAACAGCTGAACGGCCGCGACTTCGGCGGCAGCACCCTGCGCATCGAAATCTCCGAGCGCCGCGATGCCCGCAGCGCCGCCACCACCGACCGTCGTCCCGGTGCCGCCCCGGCGGCAGCCCGCAAGGCCAACAACAAAGTTGTGCACGCCGACAACGTCGACAGCGAATCCCCCGATCCCCGCTGGGCCGGTGAGCTCTCCAAGCTCAAGGCACTGCTGGCCAACCAGACCGTCGGTGTCTGAGGCCGCTAAAGCGGAACAGCCCTGGCTGTGGCGGGGCCACCGCATCCACTGGACCCGCAGCGGCGAGACCACAGCCGGTCCGCTCGTTGTGCTGATCCACGGTTTCGGTGCCAGTGTGGGGCACTGGCGCCACAATCAATCAGTCCTGGCCCAGCAGGTTGAGGTGTTTGCCCTCGATCTGCTGGGTTTTGGCGCGAGTGACAAGCCCCGCTCGCGCCTCGCCGATGAACGGCCCGAGGCGGGAGCGGTGCGGTACTGCTTCGACCTCTGGGCCGAACAGGTGGTTGATTTCCTCGCCGAAGTGGCCCAGGCCGGCGAGCGACCGGTGCATCTGATCGGCAACTCGATCGGCGCCATGGTGGCCCTCGACGCCGCCGTGCTGCTGAGTGAGGCCGGCAGGCCACCGGCCCAGGTGATCCTGATCGACTGCGCCCAGCGCACTCTCGACGAAAAACGGGTGGCCCAACTGCCGATCCTGGAACAAGCCACCAGGCCGGCCGTCAAAGCGCTGGTGCGGCAACGCTGGCTGATTGCGCCGCTGTTTCGCTTCCTGGCCCGGCCCACCTTCATTCGCCAGGTGCTGCGCCAGGCCTATCCGAGCGGCGCCAATGTCGATGCTGAGCTGATCGCCCTGCTGCATCGTCCCTCCACCGACCCCGACGCCGTCGAGAGCTTCCGAGGCTTCATCAACCTGTTTGAGGACCATCTGGCACCCGATCTACTGGCCCGGCTGAGCCTGCCGGTGCGCATGATCTGGGGGGCCGAGGATCCCTGGGAAGCCCCGGCCGAAGCCCGCCGCTGGCAAAACACCTACCACTGCATCAAGGCCCTGGAGGTGCTGCCCGGCGTCGGCCACTGCCCCCACGACGAGGCTCCGGAAGCCGTGAATCCGCTGCTGCTGAACTGGATCAGCGCCCCCTGAAGAGCTGAACAGCGCCCGCTTCAGTGCACCTGGGCCAGCACAAACGACAGCGGCAGGTCCAGCAACTTGCCAGCCGTCGGCACATAGGCACGGTGATTGAAGACGTCATAGTCATAGCGCTCGATGGCATCGAGGATGCCGCGATACAGCCGCAGGGAGGTCCACACCGGCCAGCGGGCATCGGCCGAGAGCCAGCGCACCCCGGCTTCGGAACGGGCGAACCAGGCCCGGGCGCGCTCCAACTGGAAGGCCATCAGGGCGCGCCAGTTGTCGTTGAGAATGCCAGCCAACAAGTCGGTCTCGCTGTAACCAAAACGTCGCAGATCCTCCTGGGGTAGGTAGATGCGGCCGCGGCCGCGATCTTCGCCCACATCGCGCAGGATGTTGGTGAGCTGGTTGGCGATCCCCAGGGCCACGGCCGCCTCCGTCGGGTCGGGACAGGCACTCCAGGGGGCCGTGGTGTAGGCCGGATCCAGCCCCATCACCGCCTGGGTCATCAGGCCCACCGTGCCCGCCACCCGATAGCAATAGAGCTCGAGTTCAGCAAAATCGGCATAGCGGTGCTTGCTCACATCCATCCGCTGACCCTCGATCATGTCGAGATAGGCCTGCAGCGGCTGGGGGAACTGGGCGAAGGTATCCACCATCACCCGGCCGAGAGCATCGGTGGCTCGGCCTTCAAACAGCTGGCGGGTGCGCTCCTCCCAGACATCAAGTCGCCCCAGCAGTTCGGCGGGGGCGAGGGCCTGGGCCTGGGGACTGTCCATCAGTTCATCGGTACGGCGGCACCAGACGTAGATGGCCCAGATCGCCCGCCGCTTGGCCGGCGGCAACAGCATGGTGCCGAGATAGAAGGTTTTGGCCCACTGGGCCGTTTCCTGCCGGCAGGCCTCATAGGCCTCTTCCAGGCCGGCCCTGGCCGGAGAATCGGAAGCAGGCAACGGGGCCGCCACGCTCACGCCGCCGCCAGATTGCGTTCAATCGCGGCAGCGCATTGCTTGCCGCTGAGCACGGCCCCTTCCATCGAGGCCAGATAGCGCTGCATGGTGAAGCAACCGGCCAGGAAGAAGTTGGCGATCGGACTGGCCTGATCGGGCCGCAGCTGCTGGCAGCCGGGCACGGTCTTGTAGACCGATTGGGGCGTTTTAACCACGATCGATTTGCGCAGCTGGGCGGGATTGTCGCTACCGAAGTGCATCGGGAACAGCCGCTTGAGCTCCTCCAGAGTGGCGGCCACAATCTCGGCATCGGGGCGGCCGATCCAATCCTTGGCTGGGGCAAAGACCAGCTCCAGCATCGAGCGCTGGGAATCCTCGTATTCGCGGCAGGTGTTGCTCATGTCGGCATAGACACTGAGCAGCTCACTGCGGCTGAACAGCAGATGATCGATCTCGGTGAGCTTGCGATCAAACCAGAGGTGAATGTTGATCACCGGCACGCCATTGAGGCCCTCCAACTTGCTGAAATAGGGAAGCTTTTTCCAAGGTTCGGGCAACAGCAACTTCAGCGGATCCACCGGCATGGCGCTGACATAGGCGTCCGCCACCACCTGCTGCGGCTCCTGCCCCTTGATGCCGGCGATGCGGAAGCCGGCCACCGTGCCATCGGCGGCGAGCTGGATTTCACGCAAGGGAGCATTGAGATGCACCTCACCACCACGAGCGCGCACGTACTCCACGATCGGCTCACAGAGTCGCTGGGGTGGATTGCCATCGAGGAAAGCCATCCGTGATCCATCGCTCTCCTGCAGAAAACGATTAAGAGCTGTCAGCACCACCGTGCTGGAGATTTCCTCGGGATTGATGAAGTTGAGCGCCTTGCTCATCGCAAGGAACACCTCATCATTCACCCGCTCAGGGATGTTGTGCAGCTTCAGCCATTCGGTCCAGGAATACTGATCACACTCCTCCACATAGCTCTGTCCCCGCAGCATCGCCGGCACCAGACCGATGCCGAAGGCGATCTTCTCCGGCCAGGTGAGCATGTCGTTGTTGCCCAGGATCGCCGCCAAGCCATTGAGAGGGGCCGGCAGATCAGGAAAGTCGAAACGGCTGTAGGTGCCGGGCACTTCCTTCTGGTTGAAGATCATCGAGTGGCTCTTCCACTGCAGCCGATCCTCAATATCCAGCTCCTTGAACAACTGGCGCATATTGCGATAGGCACCAAAGAAGATGTGCAGACCCGTTTCATACCAGTCGCCATCCTCGTCCTGCCAGGCCGCAACCTTGCCGCCGAGGACATCGCGAGCTTCGTACACCACCGGGATGTGACCGGCATCGCAGAGGTACTTGGCGCAGGACAGGCCAGCCAGGCCAGCCCCGGCAATGGCGACGCGCATGATGACCCCAGACAAATCTGGTCGCAACCTTAAGTGGCGCCCCGGCCCAGCCAGGGGTGAACTGGCCTCCGCCAGGGTTGAGTCGGCCACGCCAGCACCCCAGCCCCGCCAAGAACGGCCAGCCTCCGCAGCGAGCAACGGTTCCTAAAGTTGTCAGGATGCAGACGGCCGAACAGCCTCTGCCCGGAGCCCGATTCGCCCGCGCACCCCGCCCCCCCGATGGCTGACACCCTGCTGAAGTCCACCACCCGGCACATCCGGATCTTCACCGCCCGGGTGGAAAACGGTGATCTGGTGGCCGATCGCGACCAGCTCACCCTCGACATCGACCCGGACAACGAATTTCTCTGGGACGAGGCCAGCCTCGAAAAGGTGCGTGAGGGCTTCCGGCAGCAGGTGGCCTCCCAGGCCGGGGCCGACCTCAACGACTACACGCTGCGGCGGATCGGCTCGGAATTGGAGGGATTGATCCGGGCGCTGCTGCAGGCCGATGAGCTGCGCTACAACCCGGATGCCCGGGTGCTGAATTACTCGATGGGCCTGCCCCGCAGCAGCGAAAGCCTGTGAGCCGAACGCCACGCCCACGCTCCTTCGACGACGAATCCCGGGGCCGTTCCTCCAGTCGTCCCAGCGGGCGGTCGGGCGAGCGGGCGGATACGCGCTACGAGCGCAACGCTCCTCGGGAGCGGGAGCAGGAATTTGAGCGGGGCTACGAGCGGGGCTACGAGGGCGGCGGCCGCCGCAGCCCCAGTGCCGGGGGAGGTGGCAGAGGTCCTGGCAGCAACGGCGATGGTGGCGGCCCCGCCGGTGACGGCAAGACCTTCAAGTTCAATGTGGCCACGGTGGCCGTGTTGGCCGGTGTGCTGATCGTGGGCATCGGCATTGGCACCAGCCTGTCCAGCAACACCCAGGGCGATCAGGGCAACATCGCCAGCAGTCAGCAGCTCGACATGGCTGTGGCCGATCCCGAGTTCTGCAAGCAATGGGGTGCCAGTGCCTTCGTGATCGACGTGGAGATGTACACGACCATGAACCCCAGCAGCAGCTTCGTGACCCAGCCGACCCTCAAGCCGGGCTGTGTGATCCGGCGGGAGAACTGGAGCGTGCTGCAGAAGGAGGGCGCCGTGACGGCGGAGCAGATGCGCCAGTGCAAGCAGCGCATGAACACCTTCGCCTACATCGGTTCCGTCAAGGACAAGCCGATTGTGCGCTGCGTCTATCAAACGGACGTCACCGAGAACAAGTTCATCACCAAGGGCGTCGCCGATGATGCCGCCGGCATCACCCCGGAAGCCAACCAGTTCTGAGCGGATGCTCCGGCCGGCCCGGAGCGACGCCGGGCCAGACCAACCGGTCCAAGCGACAAGGGTCGATCGAGCCGATCCCTTCGATGGCGGTGGCGGTGGCAGTGGCGGTGGCGGTGGCGGTGGCCTCGGCACCTTCAGCGAACAGAACCTGGACGATGGCCGGCTCCAGCGGCGAGCCGCGCCCAGCTGACTCCGGCGACACCCTCGACGCTCAGCGCTGACGACAAGCCGAGACCCAGCGCGCGCTCAGCCCACGGCGCCGCTGCTATCGGCGCGGCTGGCCCCTCCCCCCTGCCGCAGCGGGCTGTCGGGGCTGGCGAACACCGGCAGCACCTCCTTGCGGAAAGCCTCAGCCGCCCGGGAGCAGTAGCGGGCGGGATGGGTGATCAACTTCAGCTGGCGGCGCACCATCAGATCCACCACCTGGGGACGATGGAGGGTACCGGCCGCCAATTCGCGCTCAATCGACACCACCGGCAGGAAGGCGGCGCCGAGGCCGGCCTGCACAGCATTCTTGATCGCCTCAAAGGAGTTGAGCTCCATCTCGATCTTGAGCCGGCCGACGTCGAGCTTGGAGCGCAGCAGCAGCTGATCCACCATCTTGCGCGTGGTGGACTGGGCATCGAGGCAGACGAAACCGAGCCGGTAGAGGTCGTCCTTGGTGAGTTCCGGCAAACGGGCCAACGGATGCTTGGGCGGCAGCACCAGGGCCAGCTCATCGTTGGCGTAGGGCACCACCTGCAGCAGATCATTGAGCTCGCCGGGAAGCTCGCCACCGATGATCGCCAGGTCGATCTGGCCGTTGGCCACACTCCAGCCGGTGCGGCGGGTGCTGTGCACCTGCAGCTGCACCGCCACATCGGGATATTTCTGGCGGAACAGGCCGATCATGCGCGGCATCAGGTAGGTGCCCGTGGTCTGGCTGGCCCCGACCACCAAGGAACCGCCCTTGAGATTGTGCAGATCATCGATGGCGCGGCAGGCCTCCTGGCACTGGCTGAGGATGCGATCGCAATAACTCAGCAACAGGTGGCCGGCCTCGGTGAGCTGGGCCTTGCGGCCGCCGCGGTCGAACAGGGAGACATCGAGCTGCTTCTCCAGGTTCTGGATCTGCAGGCTCACGGCCGGCTGGGTCACATAGAGGCTGTCGGCGGCTTTCTTGAAGCTGCCCTCGCTGGCGATGGCCCGCAGGATGCGCAGCTGATCAAGAGTGAAGGGGAGGTCCGCCATGGGATTCCAGTCAGGCCTCGGGGTCAGAGAACGGAACAGAAGCAGATCCTGAGCAGCTGGCAGGACTGGCCTGCTGAGGAAGGCGGGTCTGCTGAAGAGGGCTGGGCTGCACAGCCGAGACAGGCGCTGGAACCGGTTTGCAAAGCCGAGTAGGGTTCCCAGCCACAGCCGATTTGCCAGGCAAAACCGGTTTGCCAGGCAAAACCTTAGGGATCGGACACGGGAAGATCGAATGCAAGGGGATCAGGCCGCGGTCGATCGGGATCAGGGGAATCAGGGTTGCAAGCCAGATCTCGGCCTGGGAGAGGCGCCGCGGCGCTCGGGCCTGCAGGCCT
>CAIZOZ010000449.1 GCA_903934745.1 uncultured cyanobacterium | reverse complement strand
TTCCGACTCAGGACCCCGAGCTTGGTGGAAAGCCAGGCAGGTTCAGGATTCCGGCCCAGGGTCTGCGGTGCGCTGGATCGGGGTTGCCGGCACCGATCAGGTCTGGCCGGAATCCTGGCTGGAGCTGGTGGCGTTGCTGTCGCTGGCCGTCGTGGCGCTGGCTGTGTTGTTGCTGCCGCTGTTGTCGCTGGTAGGGGTGGCGCTGCCGGACTTGCCCTTGGTGTCGAAGCGGTAGAGGATCTCGCGGCCGCCCTCCCCCTCCAGATCGCCGCCGCCGCTGCTGAGCACCTGCAGCAGATTGCGGCGCTGGAAGCGCTCCACCTGGCCCACCAGCGGCAGGCCGGCCACACAGAGGGCGGCCATGCCCAGCCAGAGGCCGACGCCGTGGCGCTGCTGATCCAGCAGCTGGCCCGCCAGCAGCGGCGCGGCGAAGGCGCTGATGGCGAAGCACTGGGAAAACAGGGCCATCGCCAATCCCTGATGGCGGCGGGGACTGAGCTCCACCACGGCTTCGGTGGCGGTGGGCAGAAAGGCGGCTTCGCCCAGGGCCAGGGGCAGCTGGGCCAGCAGCATCAGCACCATGCCGTGGGCACTGAAGGCGGAGGCGGCCAGCAGGCTGCAGCCAACGGCGAAGCTGCCGAGGCTGAGCGTGAGGCCGGTCCCCACCGGACGCTTGGCCAGCGCCTGACCCACCGGCCACTGAATCACCATCAACAGCCCCAGCTGCAGGCCGATGGTCAGGGCGCCCAGGCTTTGCGGCAGGGGGCTGCGCTGCAGGCTGCCCCGCACCAGATCCAGCGGCAGGGCGCTCTGCATCAGGGCCGGCAAGGCGGTGGCCAGCACGGTGACGGCCAGGATCGGCAGCAACGGCGGCAGCCAGCGGCCCACGGGGCTGGAGCCTTCCAGCTGGCGTTTGCGCTGGGTCTGGGGCAGGGGCCGGCGCCACAGCAGGACGATCACCATGAGCAGACAGCCGATATCGACCAGGTAGATGCCCCGCAGCTGACCCTGGGCGGCCAGCAGGGCACCGACCATGGCGCCACTGACGACGCCGAGAGCATCGGCACTGCGCACCAGGGCAAAGCCCCGGGCCGAAGGGATCGGCGGGCAGCCGAGCGGGACGGCCAGCTCGATCGCCGGCCAGTAGAGCCCCATGGCGATGCCCAGTAGCAGCTGGCCGCCCACATAGCCACCGAAGCCCTCGGCACCGAACAGGATCGTGTCCCCCAGCAGGGCACTGAGGCAGGCCAGCAGCACCGGCCACGAGCAACTCAGGCCCCGATCGAGCAATACACCGCTGAGCAGGCGCCCGCCGGTGCCGGCCAGGGCCGCCAGGGCCAGGCCCGTGGTGACACTGCTGGCACTGAAGGCCTCTTGGTGAAACACCATCGGTGTGAGATAGAGCACGCCACCGGCTCCCACCATCGCGATCAGCCGGATTCGGGCCAGATCGCGCAACGGCACGGGAAACTGGTGCCACCAGGTCTGAGCCCTGGCCCTTAACCGTGCTGTTGCCTCGCCACCCGATCTGTCGCCAGCGGTCACCGCGCTCTCCTCGGGGCCTCCCACGGATCGGGGCCATGCTGGCCAGTCTGCTGATCGCAGCAGCCGTGCTGCCCCAGGGGCGTCCGGCGTTGGCGGCGGAGCTGTTGAAGCTGCGCCTGGATGGCCTGGAGATTCCGATCCGCCTCGATCAGCTGGAGATCTGGAGTCGCCATCCCCAGAGTTCGCCGTTCCTGGCTTCCCGCGGCTTCGGCTCCGCCGGTGCCGATGTGGCGGTCTGGCTGGAGCTGCTCGAAGCTGACAGCCGCACTGATCTGCTGCGGCTGCTGCGGGCTCCCCTGCTGCGGGATCGCACCTTCGGTCGCCAGTTGCTCGACAGCTGGGCGGGGGGCCAGATGCTGGCCGAACTCGGGGATCTGCTCACCACCCCGGAGGGCAAGCCCACCACGGCCCTGCTGCAGAAAACCCTCCAGGAGCTGCTGCGCCAGCAGCGTGAGGTGACGGCCCTGAGCCTGCTGCAGGCGCTGCCGCTGCCCAGTCTCAGCCTCCAGCTCGATGGGCTGCTGGCCTTGGCCCAGCAATGGCGTCAGCAGCTCAATCGCCAGCGCCTGGCGCTGCGCGATCTCCAGCAGTTGGTACTGCCCCGCCGGGAGAGCCGGCCCCTGGCCTTCCGCGAGCGCCAGCCGCCCCAGCCGCTGCACCTGACCCTGGCGGTGGATCATCGCCAGGAGCAGCTGCCCCTGGATGTCTGGCCCGCCCCGAACGCGGCGGCGGCTGATGCCGCCCGCCGGCCCTGGCTGCTGGTGCTCCCCGGGCTGGGCAGTAATGCCGATCAGTTCGGCTGGCTGGCCAGTGCCCTGGCCCAGCGCGGCTGGTCGGTGGTGGTGCTGCAGCATCCCGGCAGTGATGGCCAGGCCCTCAAGGCTGCGCTCGATGGCCAAAGTCCACCGCCGGGGGCCGAAACCCTGGCGGTGCGGCTGCGGGATGTGGCGGCGGTGCTGGCGGTCCAACGCCAGGGGCGCCTGCCGGTTCAGGGTGATGGGGTGGTGCTGGTGGGTCACTCCCTCGGCGGCCTGACGGCCCTGCTGGCGGCAGGGGCGCAGCCGGAGCCCGGGCTGGAGGCCCGCTGCCGCACGGCGATCAAGCGCCTGCCGCTCGGCAATCCTTCGCGTCTGTTGCAGTGCCAGCTGGCCAGCATCGGCCTGCCTAAGGCCCTGCCCCGTCCGGCCGATCTGCGGGGCATGGTGCTGTTCAACAGCTTCGGCAGCCTGCTCTGGCCCCATGGGGCGCTGGCGGCCTTGCCGGTGCCGACGCTGATGGTGGGCGGCAGCCTTGATCTGGTCACCCCGCCGCTGGAGGAGCAGCTCAGCCAGTTCCTGCCGGCCGCGGCTGGCCGCAGCCGGCTGGTGCTGGTGGAAGGCGGCAGCCATTTTTCGCCGGTGCGGATGGCGGAGCGGCAGGAGGTGGTGTTCCGGCTCGGCAGTGAGCTGGTGGGGGTGGATCCGCTGCTGGTGCAGGGGCTGCTGCTGGGCCTCAGCAGCGACTTCCTGCAAGGCCTGCCGCAAGGCCTGCCGCAAGGCCCGCAGCAGCCCCAGCCACTGCCCTCCCAGGTGCGCCGCCAGCAGGGGGTGACGGCCTATGTGCTCGACCAGAGCGCGGCCCGCCAGTGGCGCGATCGGTTGCCGCCCTAGGCCCGGCGCCGCCGCCTAGAAGCGGATGCGTGGATCCAGCACGGCCACCAGCAGATCCACCGCCACCGTGACCAGCACCACCAGGCCGGCCACGACGACGACGATGCCCTGCACCAGGGGGTAGTCGCGCTGGGCGATCGCCTCCTGCAGCCGGTAGGCGATACCGGGCCAGGAGTAGGTGACCTCGATCAACAGGGCGCCGCCGATCAGGGAGGCGACGGTGATGCCGGTGATCGTCAGCACCGGCAACAGCGCATTCGGCAGGGCATGGCGCAGCACCACCCGGGTTTCGCTGAGGCCGCGGCTGCGGGCCGCCTCCACGTAGTCCGAACCGAGGGCGCGGCGCAGATTGAGCCGCAGGGCATTGGTGAAGATGCCGCTGAGCAGCACGCCGAGCGTGGCCGCCGGCAACACCAGGTGGCGCACCGCCCCCCAGAACTGCTGGCCATTGCCGGCGCGCAGGCTGTCGAACAGGTAGAAGCCGCTGCCCTGCGGCGGCAGCAGCGTGGGCGGAAAACGGCCGCCCACCGGCAGCCAGCCCAGCCAGACGGCGAACACCAGCTGCACCACCATCGCCGCCCAGAACGGCGGCAGGGCATAGGTGCCGATGCCGAACAGGCGGCCGGCCAGATCGAGCTTGCCCTCCGGCCGGGCGATGCCGCTGAAGCCCACGGCCAGCCCCAGCACCGCCGCCAGCAGCAGCGCCACCACCCCCAGTTCGAGGCTGGCGGGCAGGCTGGCGCGGATGATGCCCAGCACCGGCTCCTGGCTGTTCTGGGACAGGCCCAGATCACCATGCAGCAGCTGGCTGAGGAAATGGCCGTACTGGTTCAGCAGCGGTTGATCGAGGCCGAGCTGCTGGCGCAGGGCAGCGCGGGCGGCGGCCGGCGCCTTGGGGCCGAGCAGGGCATCGATCGGATCCCCCGGTGCCACCCGCAGCAGCAGGAACACCAGGCTGGCGATCAGCCCCAGCATCAGCGGCGCCAGGGCCAGCCGGGCTCCGAGATAGCGCAACAGATGGCTGCGGCGGCTCATGGCCGGGCCTCCTTGCGGGCGCCACGGCGTTGCAGTTCAGCGAGCAGCACCCGGCCGGAGCCGTCGAAGCGGGGTGTGCTGAGCTGGGGACGGGCCCAGGCCACCGGCGCCGTGAGCCACACCGGCAGGTAGGGGTTGGCGGCGGCGGCGCGCCGCTGGATGGCCCGCAGCAGGGCGAGGCGCGGCGCCCCGGTGAGCTGGCTGCTCTGCTGCAACTGCGCGTCGAGGCCGGGGGCGCTCCAGAAGCTGCCGCTCAGGGCGCTGTTGCCCTTGAGGCAACGGTTGCCGCGGGACTGTTCACAGCTCAGCAGGGGCACCAGGAAGTTCTCGGCGTCGGGATAGTCGGCGCTCCAGTCGTAGAAGAACATCACCAGGGCGCCTTTGCCGAGTTGGTCATAGGCGGTGGTGGATTCCATGCCGGTCGGCTCGAGGCTGATGCAATCGCCCAGATCGCGGCGCAGCTGGGCCTGCCAGGTGAGCGCCAGCAGGCGATCGGTGGGGATATCGGAGCGGAAGGTGAGCGGCAGGCTGAAGCGTTTGCCCTGGCAGTAGCCCGCCTGACGGAACAGCTGGCGGGCGCGCTGGGGGTTGTAGGCGGGCCAGAGATCAGCGGCGGAGCCGGGCATGCTCGGCGGCACCAGTTGGCGCAGGGGGACTCTGATGCCGAGGCTGGCCCGCTCGCTGAGGGTGCGGCGATCGAGGCTGTGGGCGATCGCCTGGCGCAGCAGCAGGGAACTGAGCGGTGGCTGATCGCTGAGCAGCGACAGAAAGCCGATTTCGAGGGCCGGACCGATCGCTTCGCGCAGGCGGCCGGCCTGGGCGTCGCGATGCAGGGCGCGCTGATGGTCGATCTCCAGACCACTGGAGAGCAGCAGGTCCACCTCGCCGCTGCGCAGGGCACCGAACAGGGCGGTGGAGTTGCTGAGGGTGACCAGCGAGAGGCCGCCGTTGCGGGGCCGGGACCCCCAGTAGCGCGGCCAGGGGCTGAGGCGCTGCTGCTGGGGGCTGAAGAAGCTGAGCTGGTAGGGGCCGGTGCCGACGAAGCGATCCGCCAGGGGCTTGTCGCGGTAGGCGCGGTAGGCGGTGGGAGAAACGGGCGTCAGGAAGATGGCGCTCAGCAGCCGGGGCAGGGGGCTGAAGGGCTGTTTCAGCTCCAGCTCCAGCTCATGGGATCCGGTGACCCGCACGGCCCGCACCCGGTCGCTGAGCTGAAAGCCGAGGGTGCCGATCGCCATGAACCGCCGCAGCGAGAACGCCATGGCCTCGGCATCGAAGCGGGTGCCGTCGTGGAACAGCACGCCCTGCCGCAGGGGGATGCGGGCGCGGCGGCCATCGGCGCTGAGCCGGGGCAGGGCGGTGGCCAGCCGGGGCTCGATGCGGCCATCTGGAGCGATGGCGTAAAGGGGATCGCCGAGGGCACTGAGCACCTGCATGATCCCCATCCGCGAGGCGGCGGCGGGATCGAGTGAATCGAGGCGGCTCTTGGTGGCCACGATCAGCACGCCCTCGGGCCGCTGCGGCTGGCAGCCACTGAGGGCAGGGAGCAGCAGCAGGCTGGTGAGCAGCAGGGCCAGCCGGGGGCCGCATCGCTGGCTCAGGCGGCCTGGCAGATCAGTCAGGCCGGCGATACGAAGCAATCCCAGCGGCTCAGGGCGACCCCATTCAAGACCGGCAACTGGCGCTGTGGGGGCGCCGGTGGGCGGCCGTCTGAACTTGTCGCAAGGACAGCTCGAACACGGGCGAGCCCTGGCGGGCCAGGGGCCAGGCCCGCAACCAGCAGCGATCGCCGCGATCATCGACGCCGATCACCTGGTACATCTGAGCGTCTTGGCCGCCAGCCGGCAGCTCGATGCAGTCGCCCTGGTGCAGGGTGGAGGTGGAGCGTGTCCTGGGTGTGACGCAGGGAATCTGAAACAGAGCCGGGTTGGTGGGAAAAGAGAGACAGGGAAAGGAGGAAGAAGGCGGCGGGCAGAGGGGGAGAGATCGCTGCGGCAGCTCAGGCTCTAAGGCTGAGTCCTGGGTTCGGCTCTGGGCCGCTGGGGATAAAGCCAGGCTCCCGACTTATCCGGGGATTGAAGGT
>CAIZOZ010000448.1 GCA_903934745.1 uncultured cyanobacterium | reverse complement strand
GGCTCACAAGACTGCTGGAGGCTTCGGGCTACGGCGTCACAGGCACCGCGGAGCGTCAGTACGCCGAACCGTCAGCTGATCAAGGCGATCCGGCCTGCGGGCTTCCCCTCTGGCTCAGCGGCGGCCAGGCCCTGCCCCGGGCCGCCGCAGGAGGTCAGCTATGAGCGCCCAGCGTGAGGGCGCCTCTGGCGCCACCGCCGCCGCCGTCGAGGCAGGAGCAGCCGGTTCGGACGGCTTCGATGCAGCGCTGCTCGATGAACTGATCCTGCAGGGCGACTGGATCGCCACCGCCCATGGCCCCTTCCCCGTCGGTGTCAGCACGGCCGATCTCCCCCATCCCGACCTGCTGGAGCATGAGCAGAACCTGTTGGCGGCGGTGCTGCGCGGGCCGGCTGACCAGGCCGAGCGCTGGGGGCTGTTCCGCCGCCGCATCGGCCTGCGCTTCAACGAGGCGGTTCCCGATTCGCTCTGGAGCAGCCCCAGCCATCGCCTGATCGCCGCTGAGATCGATGCTGTCTTCCGCGGTCAGCGCGACATCCACCTGATCAACGCCGAGGCGCTGCGCCAGGGCTTGCGACAACGCGCCAGCAGTGGCCGCTGGGCTGGCTGTCTTCAGCAGGTGGAGGTGGCCCTGGCGGAAATGATCAGCTGGGGAGAGCACGCCACGGCGCTGGATTTCCCGATCGCCTGCGAGCTGCTCCAATCGGCCAAGGCGCGGCAGCTTTTCTACCCCGCGCTGCGGCGGTTGCTGGCCCGCGAGCACCGCGACGTGGCGATCGAGGCCGAACTGCAGGACTGCCGTCAGGCTCTCAATGCCGCGATCGCCATCACGGCCGGCCGCTTCCGCAACAGCGAGCCGGTGCTCACCCCCGCCGATGCCGCCGGCGAGTGCCTGGCCCTGGCCACGACTCCCCAGCACCTGCGGCCCAGCCCGATTTCCACCGGCATCCCCTCGCTGGATCTGGACATGCGGGGCGGTGTGCTCCCTGGAGCAGGCGACAGCACCTGGGTGTTGGCGGCCCGCTCCGGCGTCGGCAAGACCACCGTGGCGATTGCCGCCGCCATGGGATTGGCCCATAACGGTGCGGCGGTGCTGTTTGTGTCGTGTGAACTCAGCCGCCGCGCCATCGGTGCCCGTCTGCTGGCCCACTACTGCCGCCGGTCGTTGGCGATGCCCACCAGCCTCTATGGAGCCAACGACCTGGAGGGTCGGGGCCGGGTGCTGGAGGGAGAGGAGCGGCTGCAGCTGGAGCACTTCAGCCAGGCGTTCTCCGACAACCGGCGCCCTGATGGCGAGCCGATGGCGCCAGTGTTTTACCAGTCCCGCTTTGGCGCATCGGTGGAGGAGTTCTGCGCTCTGGTGGAGGACACCAAGGCCGCCCATCCCGACCTGGCGGTGGTGGTGCTCGATCACTTCCACGCCATGGGATCGAGCCCCGGCTATGGCGCCAACACCACCGCCGAACTGGCGGCCCGGGCGATGGCGATCAAGGCCCTGGCCGGCCGCTGCGAGCTCGACATCTTGATCGTCGCCCAGCTCAACCGCGGCGCCTATGGCTCAGCCTCTGGCCCTGATGTCTCCCACCTGGCCGGCACCTCGGAGCTGGAGCGCTATGCCTCGGCCGTCTGGCTGCTTGATCGCCCCAAACCCGGCGATGGTCCGCCACCAGCCAAGGGAGTGCTGGAGCTGCATCACGGCAAGTTTCGCCACGGTCAGCTCGATGACGCTGACCTCGCCAAGTCCCTGATCCGCATCGACCGAGCCCATTGCTTCCTGGAGGCCGACGAGGCGCGCTTGGCCTACGTCGGAGCGCACCTGTATCCGGGGGTGAGTGTGCGATGACGGCAGTCACGCCCAGAGCCCTGCCGGGCCATCGGCCAGAAGAAAAGCCGTCGC
>CAIZOZ010000447.1 GCA_903934745.1 uncultured cyanobacterium | reverse complement strand
GGTCCTTAGCCTGACTTCGCGGCGATGCTCAAATCCTGCTGCATACTGCTCCGTTCATCCTAGAAACAGGGGGGTCAAGAGGCCGCCAAGCACGCCTGGCCGCCGTCACAGCACCATGCTCGCTGGCACACACCAACCCAGGCCTTGCAGTGCTATGGCGTGCAGAGCACCGTTAGGAAGGGTGCATCCACCCACGGCACCGCATGGACGCCCCTGCCACCATCACCAGTCATCCTCCCGGGCAGCTCACCATCGCCTTTTTCGGTCTTGGCGCCGTGGGCTCCTCGACGTTGATCTGCCTTTCGGAGCTGGCGGATCGTGACGACGTGCCGCTCCGCTTTGTGGTGGTGGTACTCAATGTCGATCTGGCCCGCGATGCCCTGTTCCACGCCGAGCGCCTGTTCGACCGGATCGACTTCGTCGGATTGCCCGATTTCGCTCCGCTGTTCGATGGCAGTGCAGCGGAGCTGGAGCGGCTGGCCGATGTCCAGGTGCTGGTGAACGCCGCCCAGCCCGGCTTCAACCAGCCCCTGCTGGAGCTCGGCCTCAGCCTCGACGCCCACCTAGGAGCGTGTTGCGCATAGATTTCCGAGCAGAAAGTGGGGGCGTTTCCGCCGCCGAGGAGATTCAATCCGGAATCAAACTGAGAAAGATGCGAATTGATTTTGGGTCGGTGGTTCGCTCAAACTAGTTGCACCACAATCGATCTAAGGTTTTGGCTGGCCTGACGTGAGGGAGCCGGCGAGACCTGCCTGAGACCGAATTTGACGTTGGCGTGGATCGAATCGGGTCTTTTCGTCCGGAACGGTCTATGTGCAACAGGCTCCTAGGCAGCTTGCCGTGATGCCGTTTTACGGATGCAGACATGCTGGAAAGTCAAAGGGCAAGTTATCCGTCTTCCCGATCTAATCTCTGGCATGGGTCAAGCCGTAATGCCATACCAAGATCAATCGTAGTGTACTTGTGACACCAGCAAATTCATGCTCCACTGGATTAAACCGATGGTTGTCTGGTATCAGCATGCGCCATGCCGCAACCCTTCTTGGCGGTAACCGACGATGAGGCTCCGCCGCAATCCTTGGCGGCGCTGGCTCAGCGGTCTATCTGCCATTCGCCATTACAAGCTCGCCTGGCTTCGCCATGACATCGTGGCCGGCCTCGCCTTGTCGGCCGTGCTGCTACCCGTGGGCATTGCCTACGCGGTTGCCTCCGGTGTTCCGCCCACCTGCGGCCTGTACGCCACGATCTTCGGCTTGCTTGCCTATGCCCTGTTCGGCCCCAGCCGGATACTGGTGTTGGGACCGGACTCATCCCTCGTCGCCCTCATCCTTGGCATCGTGCTACCTCTGTCTGCAGGTGACTCCCAGCGCTCCATGGCCTTGGCCGGGATGTTGGCCATCGTCTCCGGCAGCCTGTGCGTTGTTGCTGGAACCGCCCGGCTCGGATTCATCACCGAGTTGCTCTCCAAGCCGATCCGCTACGGCTACATGAATGGCATTGCTCTGACCGTTCTGTTCAGCCAGCTACCGGCCCTGTTCGGTTTCACAGTCAAGGGCGAGGGACTGCTGATCGAATCCCAATCCTACGACACAGGGGTCCTGGCCGGCAGGACGAACGGAGTATCGCTGGCCCTTGGCGGCGGCACCCTGCTGCTGATTGGTCTGCTGAGGCACAGCAAGCGGGTCCCAGGTGTCCTGCTGGCTGTCGTGTCCGCGACTGTCACCGTCTCCGCCCTGAATCTCGCGACCGGATTCGGCGTGACGGTGCTCGGTCCCCTTCCCAGAGGTCTGCCTGCTATGGCTGTCCCCTGGACAGGCATCGACGACATCGTGCCGGTGTTACTGGGAGGCTTCGCTATCGCTCTTGTCTCGTTTGCTGACACGAGCGTGCTTTCCAGAACCTATGCCGCGCGGCTAGGGGACAGAATCAATCCCAATCAGGAAATGGTCGGCCTGGGTGCGGCCAACCTGATTGCTGGCTTGTTTCAGGGCCTCCCGATTAGTGCGAGTGCTTCGCGTACTCCGGTTGCCGAGGCTGCAGGTGCCAAGACTCAGTTGACCGGTGTCGTCGGAGCGTTCACGGTTGTCATGTTGCTGCTGGCAGCCCCAAACCTGTTACAAAATCTACCGATCTCCGCCCTTGCAGGTGTGGTGATTGCTTCAGCGATCGCCTTGATTGAAGTGGCTGATCTTCGACGAATCTACCGAATGCAGCGCTGGGAGTTCTGGTTGTCGATGGTCTGCCTGGCCGGGGTCGCCGTCTTTGGCGCCATAACTGGTATTGGGCTGGCGATCGCCATTGCTGTCATCGAGTTTCTCTGGGATGGTTGGCGTCCCTACTCTGCCGTTCTGGGAAGGGTCGACGGTGTCAAGGGCTATCACGACATCAGTAGGTACCCGGAGTCGCACCTGATTCCTGGCCTGGTTCTGTTCCGATGGGACGCACCACTGTTTTTCGCGAATGCT
>CAIZOZ010000446.1 GCA_903934745.1 uncultured cyanobacterium | reverse complement strand
GCTGATCGGCCTGTTGCGTCAACACAGTCCGTTTCTTGATCAGCGTCATCTGGTGCTCTTGGCACAGATGGTGAATGGTCTGCTGCTGAGCCAGACGGTCTGTTTCGACCGCTGGAAGAGCGTGTTGCCGCTGGGGAACTGCTTGGCAGCCAGTTGGCAGCGGCGTTGTCAGCGCTGGTTGTGCAACGCCCGCATCGACGTCGAGGCGCTCTACCGTCCGCTGATCCTCTGGGCCCTGCAGCACTGGCAGAAGCCAGGCCAGTCCTTGCATCTGGCGCTTGATACCACGATGCTCTGGGATCGGTGTTGCGTGGTTGTGCTCTCCGTGGTGGCCCATGGTCGGGCCATTCCGTTGCTGTGGCCCACGCTGGAGCATCCCAGCGCCAGCGTGAGCGCCGGGATCTCGATCGCGCTGCTGGACAAGGCTGATCGGCTCCTGGCCGGGTTCGGTGCGATCACGTTGTTGGCCGAGCGAGCCTTCCCCTGGGATGAGCTGCTCCGCTGGTTTGACGGCAAATCCCGCTGGCAGTTCGTGATGCGCCTGCGTGGTGACACCGAGATCCACGGCACCGCAGCGCCGATGGGCTGTCAGGGACGTCGGCTGCGTTTGCATCAGGGCCACTGCCGTGGGTTTCGCAACGTGCAGCTCTGGAGCGATGGCTGTCAGAAAGCCAACCTGTTGCTTGCCAATCCGACCGGTCTGCCTGTGGATGAGCCCTGGTATCTGGTCAGCAACGCTGATCCCACGCTGGATCTGGTCTGGAGCTACGGCCTGCGCGACGAACCCGAGCGCCTCGATCAGCTGCCGCTCGCTGTCGCATGAGCGTCTCGGCTGGGATGTGTCAGTCAATCAGCCGCGATCCATGCCCGCCAGGAGTACGGCAAGCAATTCGGTTTGATCAAGGCGTTCCACGGGTTGCGGCAGTTCAAGTTGGGCTGACAGTGGAAGGTCAGCACCGGATTCGGACCGCAAGTGATCACTGACAAACTGATGGGCCTAGGAGTTTGTCTCACATAGCCTCAGGCTCCCGCCAGTACTGTCCTGTGCCGTTTGCGGATGTTGTAGGTGATGGCGATCAAGTATCACTCCTGATTCAACTTCTCGAGGCCCCGAAACAGGCAGCAATCCAGTCACCGGACTCCTTTGATCTGGCCCAACACCGGCTCGACGATCGACTTGCGTAGGGCGTCGATCGCCTGGCCTGCTTTGCAGCGGATCTTGCGGTCCATCCGCCCGCGTGTATCCAGTTCCCGTGGCGTTCAGCCGCTTGAGCCTGCTGTTCCCGTGGCCGAGCCTGATCAGCAGGGGTCTCCGCTTCCGACTCTGCTCTGGCCTTGCAAATCGCCTCGATCTGATCCTGCCGGTGCAGCCGCTCCTGCGGCAGTTTGGCCCCACTTGTCTTTAGCGTGTCGTTCGTCTTCCTGGACCTCGATCAACTCGACCTTGGATAGGAGACACTCCTTGCATTAGTTGTGACGCGCAGGACTACGCGATAGCTTTAACTTGCGGGCAGAAAATTGCCCCTGGGACCATCACTGAAGTCGGCAGCTGCTCCTCTTCAATCCCAGGGCCTTCGACCAATTGAGTGGGATTTCGAGAAGGCTACGACTCTTTGGTGATTGGAGGGTCGGGAGAGCATGGGGTTACGATTTCAAATAAAGTGGACTGATTAGGCTCCTCTCATGGACTAAGGTTAGCTTCCCTCCCTTTGGAGGGCTTAGGCCTTACAGCAAGGCCCAAACCACTCTTCTCCTCATTATTTTCATGAAATTTATAAGCAAGATCCTGTTCATTGGTGGACTAATAACCCTGGCCATGACCCCAATGGCGGCCCATGCCGACTACTCAAAGTGCACAAAGGCTGTCAAGGCTCAAGGCTACTTCATTACCGATGTCGACAGCGATTGGGGGCGCCCCTACGACCGCTTTGAAGGAATTAAGGATGGCCGCGACTACGATATTTATGTCGAAAAAAATACTTGCAAGATAGTTAAAGCGGTTCTAGACGATCGCTACGATAAGTTTAACAACTAATGCTTTTCCCCGGGGTTGCTGGCCGGAGCCGAGTGCAGGCTAAGTCCGGTTTGTTTTAAAATTTACATCAGCCCTCGGATGGCTGGCAATTATTGCCAGATATCATCCGAGGGTTTTCCTTTACCTAGTACCAGAGCAACCCTGAAAATACCGTTCGTCCAGCCATGACCAGCGGGCAAGCGTGCGAACTGACCATATTTGCGGGCTTCAAGGCAGAGATCAGCTGAATATTGCTTGTCTAGGAGTTTGTAGAAAAACCAGCCCACGGGCTAGTTTTCCACAGCCATGAGCTGATTTCCGGCTCAAAAAGATGGTTCGACGCCGATCAAGTCCGCAAACAGCCCGATTTCAGCATCGTTGGCCTGTCTGCAAAGCATTGGTTCTGCCCTTTTGGATACACCTCTTGGCAACCGGCTGTTCATGCCGCCTCGATCACGGGCTACTCCTGCGGAGAAGGCTGCGCCAAGAGCAGGTTGCCCAGGTGGATCAGGTTGTAGGCGATCACATGCAGGCCAAATACGGCACTGACGTTGTCCTGGCTGCGCAGTTTGAACTGGCGCAGCCATCGATCGCTGAACCGCCAATGCGGGCGATGTTCTGGGCCACATGCGGAGTTACGCCCAGCCACCTCATCTCAGCCACGAACCCTTTGGTGTCGTAGTTCTTGTCAGCACCGACAGTCTTCTGATGGGCACCGGCGAGATCTGCTGCCATCTCCTACTCCTGCGGAGAAAACTGCGTCTACGGGATCGGTGCTGGAGCGATGCTGGAGCGATGGGTCTCGTTGCTGAGCTTGATGCCGCGAAAGTCGCCTTTTGCTCGCTTCTTGCCCTCTTTGGGAGCACCGAATCCTTCGCCAGGACCTGTTGGCGGAGGCGGAGGATCCTCCTGGCCATTGATCCGCTTCAGGGAGGCATGGGAGGCCCAGGCCTGTAGCAACGTGCCGTCCACGGAGAAATGTTC
>CAIZOZ010000445.1 GCA_903934745.1 uncultured cyanobacterium | reverse complement strand
TGGATCCTGAGCGCCAGATCGCGACAGTCGTCGATGCCCACATGAAGCAGGAACTGGCCGAAGGCCTGGACTACGGCACAGGCCATTTCACGGAACCCGACTACTTCCGCATCGCCGATTCCTCCCAGGGGATAGTTGCCCTTCTGATCGGTGGAATCAACAAACTCCAAACGCCCCAGTCCTCCCTGGACGGGATCAAGATGCTGGTCGCCGGCATCGGTCTGCTGCCACTGGCCAATGCCACCACGCTCAAATGGGATCTGGGCACCCTGATCGGATCGATGCTGATGCAGGAGGTGATGGCCAGGAGTCACCCCCTGGATGATCAGATCCTGGAGCAGCTGAAACAGTTCAGCACCGACCTGCTCAGTGTGCCCACAACGCTGACGGCCGTGATCGATGGCATGGTGAACCAGCTCGAAACTCTGGTCCAGCAGGGCTGGGCAACGCTGCCGAACAACGCTGCCGAAATCGCGAACGCCAACAGCTTGTTGACCGATCTGGTCGCCAAGCTGGGGCAGGTGGATCCAGATCAAGCCGCGCTCACCAGTTGGTATATCCGGCGAACGATCGACCTGCTCGACGCGGCCATCCTGCCGATCAGCCTCCTGCCTGGTGTACCCAGCCTGCTGGACTCGGTGCGCTTCATTCGCGCCGGTATGGACCTGGCTGCCATGTTCTCCTGCCCGCTGATCCTTGACCTCGATGGTGATGGCATCGAAACGCTGGCCCTCGAGACACGGTCGATCCATTTCGATCACAACGGCAACCGTTATGCCGAACGCAGCGGTTGGGTGGGCGCCGACGATGGCCTGCTGGTGTGCGATCGCGATGGCAACCAGACGATCGACAAAGGCCATGAATTATTCGGCAACCAGACACGTCTGGCGAATGGAAGCCTGGCCGCCAATGGCTTCGAAGCACTCAAGGAGTTCGACAGCAACGAAGATGGCAGCGTCGATGAGCAGGATGCCGACTGGAGTCGCCTGCAGGTCTGGCGAGACCGCAACTCGAATGGCAACCTTGATGCCGGTGAGTTGCTTTCGCTCGCCGCGGCGGACATCGCCAGCCTGGATCTGGCCTACGAAAATGTCAACCTTGACGATGGTCAGGGCAACCAACAGCGGCAACTGGGTGGCTATCGCAACCGTGAAGGGGAACGGCGTTCACTGGTGGATGTCTGGTTCCAGGTGGATACGGCCCGCAGCCTCGACCTGGACCCGATTTCCATCGATCCGGAGATCGCCCTGCTGCCGAACATCGCCGGACAGGGAAATGTTCCCAGCCTGCATCAAGCCATGCAGCGTGATCAGACGGGCCAACTGCGCCTGCTGGTGGAGCAGTGGTTGCAGGCCTCCCCAGCTGTACGAGCCAGCCTGATCCGTCCGCTGATCTACCGCTGGACCGGCGTGTACGAACATCCGGCCAGCCAGGCCAGGGGCCTGGACGACATACGCTCCCTGGAGGCCCTGGAGGCCCTGATCGCCAGCCCCTACCGCAATGGCCAGGGGATTCAGGTGGACAGCGCAGGCATCGTGATTGGCCTCACCTTCGACAAGATCTGTGGCCTGGTGGGGAATGCACTGGAAGCCAGGGAGCTGCTGGGAGCGATTCTGAGCCCCGAGTTACTGAGCCTGGATCCGCAGCAATCCGGCTACCACTGGGATGGGATGGGCGTGATCAGCGCCCTGCAGCGCCGCTATGGCGACCAGCCCAGCGATGAGCTGCTGCTGCGCCTGGGCCGGGCGATGCGCAGCCTGCCAGCGACGGGAACCGAGCTGATGGCCACCATTCGACAGATGGCACTGGAAGCAACAAGCCCGCTGGGCCAGAAACTCTGGCTGCTTGTGATGGATGACCAGGTGCTTGAACCCGACAGCCTCGGTTGGCTGATAGGAAGCGACGCCAACGAGTTGCTCAAAGGTGGTGCTGGCAATGACAAAATGACAGGAAGATTGGGTCATGATGTCCTGCTGGGCCAGGACCAGGACGATCAGCTCTACGGCTTCGGTGGCGACGATGTTCTGGATGGCGGCACAGGGAACGACACCGTCGACGGCGGCGATGACCAAGACACCCTGATCGGTGGCAGTGGCAATGACAACCTGCAAGGAGGCGCTGGCAATGACACCCTGATCGGCGGCCCAGGCAACGACAAACTTGCCGACGATTACGGACTCAATGTCTACTGCTTCGACGTCGGTGATGGTCAAGACAGCACGAGCGACTGGGGTGGACCCTCATCCAACTTGATCCAATTTGGAAGTGCCGTACAGCCCGGTCAACTACGCGTCAGACGCAGGGAAGAAAGCCTGATCCTGGAAGTCAACCCAAGCGACAGACTGACAATTACAAACTTTTTTAGCGACAATTTTTTCCAACCTCGTCCTGGCGATAGCACTTATATCCAGTTCAACGATGGCAGCCGATGGAGCAGGTCGGATCTGATGCACATGGCCGTACAGGGAACTGACGCAGCCGAGATCATCAATGGAACCAACCTTGGAGAACGAATTGCCGCCGGTGCGGGCGACGATACAATTTACGGCAATGGTGGCAATGATCAGATTCTGGGTGATAGCGGCAATGACAGCATCTTCTGCTATTCAGGCGACGACAGCCTCGACGGCGGCAGTGGCAATGACACCCTGATTGGGGGAGCAGGAAACAACAGCTACCGCTTCAGTCGTGGCGGTGGAGCCGATCAGATCGTGAGCTGGGAGAACATTTCACCAGAAGCCATGAACCGCATCATCTGCGACGCCGACGTTGGACCGTCAGACCTGCGCGTCTCCCGGGAATACAACGGACTCGTACTGAGCATCATCGGCACAAACGACAGCATTACGACAAGGCAAGCCTTTCAAGGCGAATACATCAATAGCCTACTCAATCCCTTCAAAGAAGTGGTTTTCAGTGACGGCACTTTCTGGACGATGGAGGCCATGGCCTTGATGGCCATGACAGGAAACGACGAGCCGGAATTCATCGAAGGACTAGCTAGCAATGACACAATCAAGGGAATGGGCGGCGATGATATCCTTTTTGGCCATAGCGGCAATGACCTGATCCTGGGTGGCACCGGAGATGACACAATCGACGGCATGGCTGGCAATGACACCATCGAAGCTGGTTCCGGCAACAACACCATCCATTTCAGCCGAGGCGGAGGTCAGGACATCATCCACACCGACTGGAATGACAATCTCAGCCACCACAACATCCTGGAATTTGGCCAATACATTAATCCGGCCGATGTCACAGTGAAGCGTCATGGCTGGGGCCTGGATCTAGAGATCAAGATCACCGGCAGCGATGACCAGATCATCTTGGAGCAATTCTTCCGCACCGATTCCTACTCTGTCCTCGACACGCCGATCCAGCTGGTGCGCTTTGAAAATGGCACCAGCTGGAATGCCCAGAAGCTGGTCAACCTGGCGCTCACCGGCACCGCTGCAGCCGAAGAACTGGTGGGCAGCCCCAGCCATGATCGCATCGAGGGCGACGGCGGCAATGACACGATCACCGGGGCCCGGGGAAGTGACACGATCACCGGCGGACTTGGCGACAACATTTATCACTATGCCTTATACGATGGTAATGACACCCTGAGGTCCTACCTCGACACCAATACAAAGCGCCTGAATACGCTCAGCCTCGAGGGTGGCATCACTCCCGTCGATCTCAATGCCATCCGGGTCGGCAACCGACTCCGACTCAACATCCTCAGCAGCGGCGAATCAATCAGCGTCGACGACTTTTTCCTCGACGGCACGGTACAGAACACTTACAATCCACTGCAGTTGGTGCGCTTCAGCGACGGCAGCAGTTGGACGGCGCTCACCCTGGCCAGCAAGGTGAGCAACATGATCAGTGGCACCAGCGGCGACAACATCCTCACCGGCGGCAGCGGCGATGAATGGTTCGATGGCCTCGCAGGACACGATCAGCTCTATGGCCTGGCCGGCAACGATCAGCTCAACGGTGGCACTGGCAATGACACCCTGTTGGGCGGCGATGGTGACGACCTGCTGAATGGCGGCGACGGTCTGGACACCGCCTCCTACGCCGGAGTGAACAATTCGGTGGCGGTGAATCTGGCCCTGACCGGGACCCAGGCCACCGGCGCCGGCGGATTCGACGAGCTGATCGCCGTGGAACATCTGATCGGCGGCAGCGGCGCCGATCACCTGCTGGGGAACGGCGGCGCCAACCGGATTGATGGCGGCGATGGGGATGATCTAATCGATGGCGGCCCCGGCAATGACACCCTGCTCGGGGGCAACCACCAAGCCGGCGACAGACTGAGCTATGCCATGGCAACGGCTGGGGTGAAGGTGAGCCTCGCCATCAGCTCATCCCAGAACACTGGCGGAGCCGGCAGCGATCTGCTCAACAGTTTTGAACATCTGCTCGGCTCACACTTCAATGACAATCTGAGCGGCAACACTGCGGCCAACCAGCTTGAAGGTGGCGCCGGCAACGACACCCTTCAGGGGGGCGGCGGCGCCGATCGTCTGCTGGGCGGCGATGGCACAGATCTATTCATGTACGCCAACCTCAGCGATGCCGGCAATGGCAGCGGCAGCCGGGATCTGATCAGTGACTGGGGATCCGGCGACCGGATCGACCTTGTCGCCATCGATGCCCGCGCAGACAAAGGCGGCAACCAGGCCTTCAGCTGGATCGGCAACGCCCCATTCAGCGGCCTCGGCCAACTGCGCTACACAACCCTCAGCAACGGCAACGGACTGCTGGAGGGCAACTGCAGTGGCAGCCTGGCCGCCGACTTCCAGCTCGAACTCAGCGGCGCTCCAAACCTGGGCGCCGCCGGTATCGCTCTGTAAAGCAGCCAACCGGCCTGATTTTAGAGTGTGCGCCTGCTCAACCGTCACAGATGACCCTGACCCCTCCCCGCTGCTCCGGTTGCCGCAATCTCACCGGCTGCAGCGGTGGCAGCGGCGTCTGCCGTGTCTGGCAGGTGGTGCTCAACGCCAGCATCGCCTCCCAGCAGCACTGCCCCCATTGGCTGGCCCGCGGCCAGGGCTGATTCGAGCAAGTCAGACCAGACGGATACCCCTAGACGCTTGATGGAATTACCAATCGCAAAGAGTTCTGATCTCCATTGAGCTACTCCAATCGCTCGACACTCTGCTCTGGCTAAGAACCGGCGAGCAGGTTGCCAAGCGCTATGGCATCAACCAATCCACAATCAGCCGCAATGCCCAATCAGCGCTGAAGATCTTCGAGCTGGAAGCGCGCAAGGTTTTGGGCGAATGGGAGCTGATCGGTGATACCACCTCTCTGGATCTGGAGCGGAAGGTTCATCAACGCTGGCGCTGGGACAAACAGCAACCCCTACGGCTGGAGGTCCAGCATTGGTCAGGGTCAGCGCTATGCCATCCGGTGCCTGAAGGCTGGATTAGCGGTAATTTCGACTTTTTCGACTATCAGCGACCGATTGAGCTACTAAGGAAAGGAGTGATCGATGCCTGGGTTGCCTCCTATCCAGACATCCCTGACCACGATGATGTCGAAATCGCCTCGATCCGCCTCAACCGGATACTGCTCAGCTAAAGTGTAAACTCCGCAGCCTTCCTCAGCCACTGATGATTGAGCGAGAAGCGTCTGGCGCCGCACCATATCCACTCCTCGATGAACCACAAGCGACATTCAACCTGATCATCAACAATACAGAACATCTTCAATTGCCACCTATTTTAATCAAAATTTAGCTTTGAAACGTGTTGAGCTACCATGACGACTGATCGCCCGACATCATCACGAGTACTCAGCAATACCTAAAATCATCGGCAAGGCCAGAGATCCAGGCAAAGCTGGGACCCCTTCAAACCGCTCACCCGGCGGTATCAGCAAGCGGCTCTCGCGATTGAGGCCCCGCTTGGTAGCCAGAGGCGAGAGGACTAATCTCCCAGACCCTTGAATTCCTTCAACAGGGCTCGGTTGAGATGGTCATCACATCCCACCACCAACTGCGGATAGATGGTGCCGTCAAGATAAGGAGCATAAGCTGTAGCACAGACTGCCCTGGTGGCACGCTGCCACTGATTGAACAGCTCCTTGGAGATTTTCTGATGCAACTGACGGTCGGACTGCTCTAATGACAAGGAGGCGCAATACCTCATCTCAACTGTGTTGTCGCCAGGGCAACGGATGTCGGGTGGTTTGGCCTGAGCAGCGCCGATGGGCAGCCGTTCAATGGGCAGCAAGCCGATCGCTAGCAGCAGAAGGCGCTTCATGGACGGTCCTAGTCGTGCTCAGCAACGTAAGCACACCTGAAGACTCCCGCCACAGCAGCTCCACCATGGGATAACAGGAGCCGCAGCAGAACATTGATCCAGCACCGCCTGACGACCAGCAGATACGAGAATTTGACCAGGCAAATCGGGCAAAGACAGCGGCGACGGAAGGGCAGCAGCCTGCGCACACATTGCCCTATCAATTCAAGGGCAAAAGGAAGTGCGTTGAACTCTGCTTAGGGTGCTGCTGGCCTTCGTGCCCCCCCCCCTTGAACCGTTCCCTATAGCCACGACCCAACGACCCACCCCTACAACCGACAGCTCAGCACCGAACGGCCTCAGGCCGAACGACCTCAGGCCAACCTGCTGACCATCGAGCCGATCGCCACCAGCCTCGCGCTGGCTGGCTGGGTTTTCAGGGTCTGGCCCGCCCCGCTCCAACCCACAAAAAAAGCGGACCCGCCCGGGACCGCTCGATGACCTTCGTCATTATATGAACTTATGTAGCGCTTCCGTGGGCCATTGCCGCTTTTCTGCTCAGATTTGCAGATCTTGTCGCCCACACGGGGCCCGAAGGCGATAGCAGCTTCCGGCCCGAGCCAGGGAAGTCGAGCAGACGATCAGTAGTTATCGCCGTATTTGACTTCCGTGCTGGCATTCATCAGTTCCACCGTGGTCTGGTAACCCTGAGCGACGGTGATGTCATGCTGAACCCCAATATCCCTGAGCGCCGTGACATCAAACTCAGGGGCCGTAATCCAACTGAAACCTTTGCCAAAAGTATTGTCGGGATTGACCACATACCAGTGACATGCCGTATCAGGAACAGCCACAGAACATTTGGTCCAGTCGTTACTCCATTGCGGAACCTGAACAAAAGACAGCGCCACAAGCAGAAAACCAAACAAGCTGGAAATCATAAGCGTTAAGAAATCTTTAGAATCATACCATTGATCAGGGGCCTCCCCTGCCCCGGCGCGATCCCACCGGTCACCGGGCCGCTGGCGGCTCGCTGCGATCGGCTGGCAGGATCGCCCAGCCTCAGTTTCGTTTCGCCCAGATCCTTTCCAATGACTTGCGAAACTCACCTTCGCCCATCGGACGCACCAACGCACGCTGGCGCAAGGTGCTGCTGATCCACCAGAGCTGCAGCCCCCCGAAGGCCAGAGCCAACAGACCCAGCTGGACATAACCCCAGTTCAAATGGGCCGCGTCCCTTTGCGTGGTGTAAATCCCGAGGCCCGAATGCCCTGATCAGAGGGTGAACAGGGTGGAATGACGGGCTGTCATCCCGGAGGCGCAGATGCACCTCGTTGTTCCATGATGAATCGGGAGGATTGACTTGTCAAGCCTCTCATCTGATTGCCGCTGTGTGTTGTGAGCGTGAGGGGTCTGTACAGCGCTGGGGTTACAGCACCGGCCCCCGGGCGGCGATCGAGGTTGCTGCGCCCTATGGGG
>CAIZOZ010000444.1 GCA_903934745.1 uncultured cyanobacterium | reverse complement strand
CTGCGGCTGCCCCCCGGTGCCTGGAGCCTGCTCCAGCCCGATGGCCTGGAGCAGGCCCTGCCGGCCCAGGCCGCCGCCGAGGGGGGTGTCTGGGTTCAGTTGCCTGTGCCCGCCGGCGTGGCGGTGCTGGTTCTGCGGCGCCGGCGGGCCGGCGGGGCCCCGGCGGCACCGCCAGCAACGCGCCTGGGGCCAGGGCGGTCGTCATCCGCGCCACAGCAAGCCACCCCCCCGGTGCTTGGAGCCTGCTTCAGCCCGATGGCCTGGAGCAGGCCCTGCCGGCCCAGGCCGCCGCCGAGGGGGGTGTCTGGGTTCAGTTGCCTGTGCCCGCCGGCGTGGCGGTGCTGGCACTGTGCCGTCGCCACGCCGCCGGGGCTCCGGCGGCACCGCCATCAACGCGCCTGGGGCCAGGGCGGTCGTCATCCGAGCCACTGCAAGCCTCCCCGCCGGTGCTGCCTTTGCCTTTCGAACAGCAGCCCCTTGCGGCACCGCCAGGACCGCTGCCGTCCCCAGAGCTGCTGCAGACGCCGGCGCCGCCGCTCCAACCCCAGGAGCCGCCACCACTACCGCCGCTGTCACCACTGCCGTCACCGCTGAAGCCGCCCCCGCCACAGCCGCCACCAGCTCGGCAGCAGCCAGCGCCACCACGGTCAGAACGGCAGCCGCTGCAGCCGGTGCGGTTCGTTCCTGCCCCTGAGCTCGGGCCCGACCATTGGCGGCTTGGTAATGGCCTGATCGAGGTGGTGATCGGGCCGGCGGGCCTGGAGCAGCTGGTCGGGGCTTCTGGGCAGGGTGAATCCCTGCTGGCGGCCCCCTTGCGCTGGCAGCGCTGGGCCGATCGAGGGGAGTTCTGGGATGCCTGGGATCTCGCTGCCGATCATCGCCGCCATCCCCTGCCCTGGGAGTGGCATGGCCAGGCCGAGCTGATCAGCGCTGGTCCGCTGGCCGTCCAGCTGCGCTGGCGCGGCAGGGTCGGGGCGAGCCCGGTGCGGCTGGAGCTGCGCTTGCTGGCCGGCAGCCCCTGGCTGGAGCTGCTGCTTTGCCAGCACTGGCGCCAGCGCCATGAGCTGTTGCAACTGGAGATCCCCCTGGCCCGCAAGGCCGAGCGCTGGGCGGCCGACACCAGTGCCGGCGTGATCGAGCGACCGGCCGTGGCGCGCACGCCGCGGGAGCAGGCCCGCTGGGAGGTGCCGGCGATCAGCTGGGTGGCCGCGGCTGGAGTGGCGGTGTTGCTGGATGGCCCCCAGGGGGTCTCGGCGGCGGCCGATCGTCTCAGCCTTTCGCTGTTGCGGGCCCCCACCTGGCCCGATCCCGGCGCCGACAACGGCTGGCAGCGTCAGCGCCTGGGCCTGATGGCGGCGCCGGCGGGCTGGCGGCCGGCGCGGGTGCCCCAGCAGGCGCGCCGGCTGCGGGAACCGCTCTGGCTGCGCCCGCGTCCGGCGGCGGAACCCAGGGCGGCCGCAGCCTTGCAGGTGAAGGCTTCCCCGTTGGCGGGTCGTGGTTGGCGCTGGCCGGCCTTGCCGCCCCTGGACGATGACCTGCGGTTGGTGGGACTGCGCCCCGCCACCTCCACAGCCGCTGCCACCGGATCTGCGGCTGAATCTGCCTCTGCGGCCTCGCCAAGGCCTGCCGCTGGCGTGCTCAGCAGCGAGGTGTACGGCCTGAATCAGCTCGTTACGGATCAACCCGGCGGCGCTGAGCTGGTGCTGAGCGTTCAGAACGAAGGCCCCTGCTTGCGGCGGCTGGAGCTGGGAGCCGCCTGGCAGGTGCTGGAACGACTCGACGGACTCGATCGCCCCTGGTCAGGGGCTGGCGACAACCTGCTGGTGAGGCCCTGGCAGCTGGCGTTCTGGCGCATCCGCTGGCGGCCACCAGCCACAGGTTGAGCATCCAGGCGACCTGAGTGGCCCGGGGTCGATCTCAGCTTCCGGAATCGTGGCCCAGGACTCGTCTGGGCTCAGTCTTCGTGGTCGTCGAAGGGGTCGGTCAGCTGCTTGGAGGGGGGGCCGAAGGCGGTGTAGACGCCGAAGCCGGTGAGCGCCAGCAGCACCGTCAGCACGGCGATCGCAACGGAGAGGGCGGGGGAGCTGCTGCTGGAGGGATCCATGGGGAGTGGTGGTGGTGGAAAGGGGTTCGGGCTGGCTGGGCTGGGAGAGGCCGGGCTGGGAGGTGGCCGAGCATCACAACTCCCGACAGCCCGCCGCAGTGCGGCCGGCGAGGCCCTTACAGTAACCAGAACGATCTTCTGCTTGAGAGCACCGATCTGCCATGGCTCAACGCACCCGCCTGGGAGACATCCTGCGTCCGCTCAACTCTGAATACGGCAAGGTGGTTCCCGGCTGGGGCACCACGCCGGTGATGGGCATTTTCATGGCCCTGTTCCTCGTCTTCCTGCTGGTGATCCTGCAGCTGTACAACAAGTCCCTGCTGCTCGAGGGCATCACCGTCAACTGGAACGGCGTCGGCTGAACTCTCGGCGATTTCCGCCCCCAGCATCCATGAACATCTTCGGTATCGGACTGCCAGAGATGGCGGTGATCGCCGCCATCGGTCTGCTGGTTTTTGGCCCCAAACGGCTTCCTGAACTGGGCAAAACCCTGGGGCGCACGCTGCGGGGCTTCCAGTCGGCCTCCCAGGAATTTGAGCAGGAATTTCGCAGTGCCATCGGCTCCAGCGAGGCGTCCACCCCTTCGGCTGCTGCCCCTGGTCTGAGTGCAGCGGCTGCGGCCACAGCTCAGTCTGTCACCGATCAGCCCGTCACCGATCAGGCTTTCACAGCCCTCGCTGTAGACAGCAGTCCCGTGGATGTCAGCACCGCGCTCGACACCGACAGCCTGGTTGAGGTCGGCTCCCGCTCTGACGACTCCGTCGGCTGAAGCGCTCGCTCAACTCCCCGTGGATCTGCAACTGCTGGTCGGTCTTGGCAATCCCGGCGATCGTTACGCTGACACCCGCCATAACGTCGGCTTCATGGTGCTGGAGCGCTTGGCTAAAGCTGCCGGTACCTCCTTTCGTCCGCAGGCTCGGCTGCAGGGGCAACTGGCTGAGATCGGCAGCGGTGAGCAGCGCCTGCGCTTGCTGATGCCCCAGACCTTCATGAACGAGAGCGGTCGCGCGATCCGGGCCACCCTCGACTGGTATCGCCTCAACCCTGCGCAGCTGCTGGTGCTGGTCGATGACATGGACCTGCCCCTGGGCCGGCTGCGGCTGCGGGCTGCGGGCAGTGCCGGCGGCCATAACGGCCTGCGCAGCGCCATCCAGCAGCTTGGAACCCAGGATTTTCCCCGGTTGCGCATCGGCATCGGTGCCCCCGCCGAGAACCCCCAGGAGCGTCGCGAACGCACCGTGTCCCACGTGCTGGGACGGTTTTCAGCCGAGGAGCGGCCGCTGCTTGAGGCCGTGCTGGTGGAGGTGGGGGCTGGGATCGAGCTGATCCGGCGCTCGGGCCTGGAGCGGGCTGGTAACCGGCTGAACAGTTTTCGGGCCGGCGCAGCGGCATCCTCAGAAACATGAGCCGTTTGCCGACCACCACGGCCAGGTTGCGGGTGCTGCGCCAGAGCTTCAGCCCCTGCCTGCTGGAGGGCGAGGTGAGCGCCGGTAGCTTCCAGTGGAGCTTTCGCTGGGCCTTTGATCGCGGTGAGCTGAGCGTGGAGCCTTCCCTCGGCCGGGCCCTGATTCAGGACGCTTTGCTGCGTTTCCTGCTCCAGGCTGATTACCAGCTCGAGGCCGGCGGCGACTATGCCTTCACGGTGCGCGCCAGCTTCTGAGTTTCGAGCAGTGACGGCGGGCGGATCAGCGGCCGGCCGAGCCAGCGTTCCAGCAACAGCTGGGCCACCACATCGTCCCAGTCCCGCGGTGGCTGGCGCAGACCCCGCGGCAGCAGGCGCTGCCAGCCCCGGGGCGGCTGCAGCTGCCAGTAGCGCTCCCGGGCGGCCAGGGTGCTGCCGCGTTCATCCACGCTCAGCACCAGCAGCTCTGGTGCCAGTTGGTGTTGCCAGAGGGCCGAGCCGGTGCCGTTGCCCAGCACCACCGCCGCCAGACCGGTGCCTTGCTGCCAGTGGCGCAGCAGCGCCAAGGCTTGCTGCGGAGGCAGCACACGGGCGGCGACGATCTGCTGGCGCTCGGCGTCGGTGAGCACCAGGCCGCACTTGCTGCGGCCTGGATCGAGGCCGGCGAGGGGCCCCGGGCCCGGCAGGCTGGCGGCTGGGCTCATGGTTGTCGGTCGCGCCGCCGATCGCTGTCCTTGCCTGGGTTCAGCCAGTGCAGCTCCACGACGATCGGATCGGGGGTATCGGCGTTGTTGCGGGCCGTGGCCTCCAGGGTGGCCTCCTGACCGGCAGGTCGTTCGGCCAGGGCACGGCCCAGCTCGTTGAAGTCGTTGGCGTCAAACTGCAACCCATCCACCAGGGTGCCCTGGCGCTGGGCGCGGGCGAAGGCGGCAGCCAGCAGCAGATTGAGACGGCTGCGCACCAGCTCGGCTCCCCGTTCGTCGCCATCCAGGGTGGTGCGGGCGAGCATCTCGCCTTTGCGCACCACCTGGCGGTTGGGTCGCAGATCGGGGAAAGCCAGCACCCGTTGTTCGCCCCGGAGCACATTGGCCGCCGAGCGAATGCTCACCACCCAGGTGCCCGGCTTGGTCAGCAGGGTCTTGAGTCGAGCGATGTCATTGCGAGGCACCAGCAGGATCTGGCGATCGGGCTTCTGGTCGGGCAGCAGGCGTTGGAAGGCCGTCAGATTGGCCTGCTGCAGCAGGGCCTCGATCACGCTCTGCGCCTGGCTGGACGTGTCCAGCTTCACCTTGGCCGTGGCCAGAGGCTGACCACTGGCGATCACCACATCGCCGCGGCGCAGCGCGATCACATTGCCTTCCAGGCCTTTGAGTTCCTTCTCGCCTGCGGCGATCCGCTGGCGCACGCTGGTCAGTTCGGCTTCGGTGCGGCGGATTTCGGCATCGCGGCCCTTGACTTCACGACTGAGCCGCAGGCGCTCCGCCTCCAGCCGGGTCCGCTCCTGTTGCAACGGTTGCAGTTCCCGCCGCAGGGCGGCGATCCGCTGCTGGGCGGTGTTGAGCTGGGTCTCCGCCTTGTACTGGCTGTCGAGCGCCCGCTGGCGGCCGGCGATCGCCTGGCTGCGGCCCAGCTCCGCCCGGCTGAGTTCGCCGCGGCTGCGGTCCAGATCGGCCTGGCTCTGGCGCAGGGCGCTGCGGCTGTCCCGCAGGCGGGCCTGGATCTGATCGAGTTCAAACAGGCCCAGCCGCAGCTGCTCGCTCACCAGCAGCATCAGCCCGAGCGAGAGTGCACTGATCAGGGCGCCGGTGAGGGCGGTGATCACCACGGCGGTGTTCTTCGGCCTGAGTCCGAACAGGCTGAGCCGGGCCTTGCCGACCCGGGTGCCGAGTCGATCGCCGAGGGTGGAGAGCACGCCCCCGAGCAGCAGCAAGGTCAGGATCAGCAGCCAGCCCGACACGCCATGCTCCCGGAACGTCTCAGTATCGTCCGGGCCCTGCCATCAGGCCGGCCTGGATGGGGATCTGGAGGTTGAATTCAGCTGAAGCGCTTGGCCAGAGCGATCGGATCGAACACCGTGATTTTCTTGCGGTCGATCTGCACCAGGCCATCGTTGCGCAGGTCGCCCAGCAGGCGGGTGATCGTGACGCGGGTGGAGCCGATCGCCTCGGCGATCGCCTGGTGGGAGAGGCGCAGATCGATCGTGATCCCCTCGCTGCTGGGCACGCCGAAATCACGGCAGAGCACCAGCAGGAAGCTCACCAGCCGCGAGGACATGTCGCGGTGGGTGAGGGTTTCGATCATCGTCTCCGTCTGCAGAATGCGGGAGGAGAGCCCCTGCAGCAACAGCAGGCCGACGCTGGCGTCCTGCTCGATCGCCCGGCGCACTGAGGTGGCCGGCGCTGTGACCATCTCGACGCGGGTGAAGGCGATGGCGTGATAGAAGCGATCGGATCGCTGGCCGGTGAGCAGGGAGAGCACGCCGAACAGGCTGTTCTCGCGCAGCAGGGCCACCGTGATTTCTTCGCCTGATTCGTAGACGCGCGAAAGCCGCACGGCGCCGCGGCGCAGCAGGTAGACCCGCTCGGCGGGATCGCCGGGGAAGAAGATGGTCTTGCCCCGTTCGATGGTTTCGACGTTGCTGCCGGAGAGGCCGCGGATCACCTCTATCAGGGTGGGACCGGCCATAGCCGAGGTGCCGATGGCAGCGACGGCTCCGGGGGCCCCAGTGGATGGGGTGCTGGCGTAACGGCTGAAACCGCGTGTGGCGCCGACCATGACGGGCTGCCGAGTTGGGTTGGAAGCTAAGGAGCGGTTGGGCCCTGGCTTGTAGCAATCCACACTGTTTACCATGGCACAATTTGGAGGGCTCAGCCGCTGCCACCGGCGCTGGGCTCTGCCAGCAGCGCCAGCGGTGACCCCGCTGGCGCTGCATCGAGGGCCTGGCGTTGGGCCTGCTGGAGGCTGTGGATGCCGCCATCGGCCAGGTCCAGCAGGCTGTTCAGCTGGCTGCGGCTGAACGGAGCTCCTTCGGCGGTGCCCTGGATTTCCAGCAGCCTCAGCTGGTCGTCCATCACCACATTCAGGTCCACGTCGGCGCGGCTGTCTTCGCTGTAGTCCAGATCCAGCAGGGCCTCGCCCGCCACCAATCCCACCGAGATCGCCGCCACTTGGTGCTTCAGGGGAGAGCTGGTCAATAGCTGCTGGCGCTGCAGCCGTGCGATCGCCGCCGCCAGGGCCACCCAGGCACCGGTGATCGAGGCCGTCCGGGTGCCGGCATCGGCCTGCAGCACATCGCAATCCACCAGCAGGGTGCGTTCTCCCAGGGCCTCGAGGTCGAGGGCGGCTCGCAGGCTGCGGCCGATCAGGCGCTGGATTTCCTGGGTGCGGCCGGAGAGCTTCATCAACTCCCGCGACTGGCGGCTGGGGGTGGAGGCCGGCAGCAGGCGGTATTCGGCGCTGAGCCAGCCGCTGCCGCTGCCCCGTCGCCAGCGGGGCACCTCCTCCTGCAGGCAGACGCTGCAGAGCACCCGGGTCTGTCCCGTCGCGATCAAGACCGAACTGAGGGCGAAGCCCAGGGGGTCCCACTGGAATTGGACGGGGCGTTGGTGGGTGGCCCTACGGCCATCGCGCCGCAGGTTGGGATCGGTGCTGGGGGTCACGGCGGCAGGGCAGAGGCAGGGAAATCAGGCGGCCGGCGGCACGCCAGCAGGAGGCTAGGCCCCGGCAGTGGTACGTCTGTTTGCACCAGGGGTGGTGTGCGTGGCTTGTCGATGCCGCTACATTCGCCATCGGGACCTTCGGCAGCCCCGCCCCGCCCTTCCGTCCCAGGCCTGTGAACAGGATCGCCATGACCACCAGCCTTGCCAGCCATCGCCAGAGCCTGAGGCCTGCCGGTGGTGGTCGGCTGGAGTCCGCCGGCCATGGAGCGCCGGCCCATCCGGCCCCGATGCCGGCGACCCAGCCCGCCCTGCGCCTGGTGCCCCAGCCCGAAGGGCTGCTGCAGATCCACACGGCGCCGTTCCGGGGCAGTTTTGCGGCGGTGTTCAGCCAGGCCCTGCGTACGGCCGGGCTGGGCAGCCGGGTGCTGGTGACTCAGTTTCTCAAGGGGGGTGTGGAGCAGGGGGTGGCCGGCAGTCTGTGGCTGTGTGGCCGGCTGGAGTGGCTGCGACCCGCCACCCCGCAGTGCATCGAGGCCCCTCTGGCTCCTGCGGCGGCCCATGACCCTCTGGCCGTGGAGGGGAGCCTGGCGGCGGCCTCAGACTTGGCCCAGACGCTGGAGGCCGTGGCCGAGGTCTGGGCCTACAGCCGCACCTGCCTGCTGGAGGGTTCGGTGGATCTGATGGTGCTTGACGAACTGGGCCTGGCGATCGAGCTGGGCTATCTGGCGGCCGATGAGGTCACCGCCACCCTGGAGCAAAGGCCGGCGCAACTGGATGTCATCCTGACGGGTCCGTCCATGCCAGCGGCTCTGATGGCGATGGCCGATCAGGTCACCCAGTTGCGCCGCGCCCCCTAGGCGATCCTGCCGGTCTTTTTTTCTCCAAGCCGATGCTCAAGAACGACCGCTGGATCAACGAGCAGGCTGCCACCGGCATGCTGGAGCCGTTCCAGTCCACCTTGGTGCGCCATCTCGATCCTGAGTCCCGCCGTGGGCCGGTGCTGAGTTTCGGCTGTTCCTCCTACGGCTACGACCTGCGGCTCTCGAGCAAGGAATTCCTGATCTTTCGCCATGTGCCTGGCACGGTGATGAATCCGAAGCGATTCAACCCGGCGAATCTGGAGCCGGCGCCGCTGCACAGCGATGCTGACGGCGACTATTTCATCTTGCCGGCCCATTCCTATGGCCTCGGCGTTGCCTTGGAACGCATGAAGGTGCCAGCCAACATCACCGTGATCTGCCTGGGCAAGAGCACCTACGCCCGCCTGGGCATCATCGTCAATACCACCCCGGCTGAGGCCAGTTGGGAGGGACATCTCACCCTGGAGTTCAGCAATTCCTCTGGCGCCGATTGCCGTATCTATGCCAATGAGGGCATCTGCCAGCTGTTGTTCTTTGAAGGTGATCCCTGTGACACCACCTATCAGGATCGCGCGGGTAAATACCAGCACCAGCCGGAGCGGGTGACCCTGGCGAAGATGTGATTGATCCTGGCCCTGGCCCTGGCCCTGGTGCTGGGTGCATGGCGTGGATTCAGCGAATGCTGGTGAGGCCGTAGCGCAGGCCGAGGATGAGGGCATGGAGCCGGTTTTTGGCACTCAGATTGCCAATTAAGCGCTTGGTATAAGTTTTGGCGGTCTGTTCGCTGATCTGTAAGGCGTCGGCGATTTCTCGATTGCTCATGCCATCCGCCAGGCAATGCAAAATATCGTAGTCCCGGTCTTTCAGCTCATAAGTCGATGTTTTTTCTGAGATGTCACGAATGCGTTGGCTGCGGTAGCGTCTGCCGTGGCTGGCAGCCAGAATCGCGGCTCCGAAAACACCCCTGGCTTCGATCAGTTCCTGAAAACAGAAAATGCCGTCAATCTCATTAGCAGTGAAAGCACGTTGATCGATCTGATTGCCTGTGCAGATCAACAGGGTCTTGGTGGCTGGGCTGATGGCTTTGGTGGCTTGGCAGAGCTGGAAGCCGTCGCCCTCCTCTAATTGATCCGTGCAGATCAAGAAGCCGACGGATCGTTGGCGGAGCCTCTCCAGGCAGCTGCTGGCGTCAGTTCCCACATAGCGGATCAGCTTCGGGTCCCTGATGCCAAGCATCAGGGGAAGCAATTGATCTTCCCGGTTCATGGCAATCGCCACACTCGGCTCGATTCCGTGTCGAGTAACGGCCTCAAAAATGACTCTGCGACTCTGAATCAGTGGCGAAATCTTGTAAGTTAAATCCATGGGTAAATGGTTGGTCTGATCACCCGATTCTAGTCATATTTTTGGTTTTCTCGGCCCGTATTCATGCTTGCTGGATCGCCAGATCACTTGCCGCTTTGCCGCCGGCTTCGCTGTGGCGATCGGGGGCTGGGCGAGTGCTGTTGCCTGCTGGCTGGATCGATTCAGCCCTTGCCGTGCCATGGGCTCGGCTGCCAACGGCTCCGGTCGGCAAACACAAGGTGAATGGCCTGTAGCCGCGGCTGGCCAGGACGGATGGCCCTCGAACCGGCCAGAGTCACGGTGCGACTGGGCTGAGGGCGAGATGCGGCGACATGAGCTGGCGGTGATCCCCTTTGGGGGATCGTCAGCGGCAGGCAGCAGGGACTTGAATCCGGAAGAAATGAAGATTCTCCATGGCCACATCGATTGCAAGTACGGGAGATTCGTCTCTCAAGCTGCTCCTGGATGGCTCGCTCTGGGATGGGGGGCTGACGGCTAAGTTGACGATCACGAACACCGGCACAGTGCCGTTGGCGGGCTGGAGTCTTTCTTTTGAAAGTGATGTGCTGATCAGTGGTGCTCCCTGGGGGATGAGCTTCACCGTGACCAGCCTGGCTGATGGCCATTATGGTTATACGTTGACTGGCATTGATTGGGGTTCGGCCCTGGCGGTCGGCGGCTCGGTCAGCGTTGGTTTCACAGCCACTCGACCCGCCGGCGCAGCCAGTGGTGCTCTTCAGGCTGCGGACCTGTTTGTCAGCCAGCCGGTGCTGAGCGCTGCTCCGTTGACGACGCCAATCCCCACCCCAACGCCTTCTCCCAGTCCGGCACCAACAACGCCAACAGGCGAGGTGAATCCCAGTTCCTTTGCGGTGAAAGGTGGTGGCACCAATTATGCCGAAGCTCTGCAGAAGACGTTTTTGTTCTATGAGGCTCAGCGTTCCGGCGATCTCGATGAGGCCACCAATCGCATTGATTGGCGGGGAGATTCAGGTCTTCGTGACGGCCTGGATGGGGTTTACTTCGGCAATAACACCAGTGCCAATCTCCAGGCAGGGCTGAAGCTGGATCTCAGCGGTGGTTATCACGATGCCGGTGACTATGGCAAGTTTGGTTTGCCCCTGGCCTCCAGTCTCACCAACCTCGCCTGGGGAGGCCTGCAATTTGCCAAGGGCTACGCAGCCTCAGGGCAAAGCGATGAGCTGTTGGCCGCCGTCAAATGGGGCACCGACTATCTGCTCAAGTGCCATGTGCTGGATGCCTCCGGCAAGACCTCCTTGTTCGTGGCCCAGGTGGGTGATGCCGACGCCGACCACGCCCTCTGGCAACCCGCTGAAACTGAGACCATTCTGCGGCCGGCCCTGGCGGTGACGGCCAGCAAGCCGGGTTCCGATGTGGCTGGTGGCAGTGCCGCGGCGATGGCGGCGGCCTCGATTCTGTTTCGCCGCAGTGGTGAGGTGGCCTATGCCGACAAGCTGCTGAGCAGCGCGATAGCGCTGTATCAGTTCGCCGACACCTATCGAGGCAAGTATTCAGATTCGATCCCGGTGGTGCAGGGTTTCTATAATTCCTATAGCGGCTATTACGATGAGCTTGCCAATGGCGCGGTATGGCTGGCGCAGGCCGTCAAGGCCCAGGGCGGCGATGGCTCGGCATATTTGAACAAGGCGCTCAATCTCTATAGCACCAAGGTTGGTGGCCTGAACAAAGGCTGGACCGGGAACTGGGATGACAGTTCCTATGCCACTGCCGTCTTGCTGGCCCAGCAGAGTGGTTCAACCGCGATCAAGCAGCAGGTGGAGGGGTGGTTGAACAACTGGGTGACGGGTGGAAATGGGGTTCAGATCACGGCGGGCGGCCTGCGCTGGATCAGTCAGTGGGGCTCGCTGCGCTATGCCGCTAATACCGCTTTTCTGGCTGATGTTTATGCCAGTAGCGTCAACGATCCGAATGGGGCGTACACCGCTCTGGCCGCGCAGACCGTGGACTATATCCTCGGTGCTAACCCACGCCAGTCCAGCTATCTGGTGGGCTATGGCAATAACTTCCCCCAGCAGCCCCACAGCCGTGAAGCCTCGGGAGTGGGCTGGGATGGCTTCAGGAATGGCTTGCCGAATGCCCATATCAACTTCGGCGCCTTGGTGGGTGGCCCGAGCCAGCCGAACGACACCTCCTACACCGATCTGCGCAGTGATTACGTTTCCAACGAGGTGGCGCTGGATTACAACGCCGGCCTGGCAGGTTCCTTCGCCCGCAGTGTTGAACTCAAGGGTGGTGTCGCCCTCACCGATGCGGAGCTCCATGCCCTGCCCGGGATCACCGTGTCTACGGCCACGTCGACGCCCACGCCGACCCCCATCCCGGTGAATCAGGGGGCGGCCAGTTTTGCGATCAGTGGCACGGCGGTAGTCGGTGCGAGCCTGACGGCGATCCAGAGCGCCATGGATCCCGAAGGCTTGGGCGGTGCTGGCTTCACCTACCAGTGGCAGGCCTCCGCTGATGGTGGCCAGAGCTGGGCCTCCATGGGCACCAATGCCCCTTCGCTGCTGCTGAGCCGTGCGGAGGAGGGCAAGACGGTGCGCCTCAAGGTGGCCTATAACGATGCCGCCCAATTCAGTGAGACCGTTTTCAGTTCGCCAGTGGTGGTGGCCTATGTCAATGACGGCCAAGCGCGCTTCTCGCTGATCGGTAGCGGCACGGTGGCTCAGGCGCTCACGGTCAGCCAAACCGAGGTTGATCCCGACGGTGATGGCCCCTTGGTTTATCAATGGCAGACCCAGGCCAGCAGCGCCGGCCCCTGGCAGGCGATCGCCGGTGCCACCGGCGCCAGTTTTGTGCCGGCTGCGACCCAGCAAGGCCAGAGCCTGCGGTTGCAGATTGGTTATCAGGATCGTCAGGGATTTGCCGAAACTGTCTATAGCGGCAGCGTGGCCGTTCCCGCGGCGACGCTGCCCACGCCGCCCACGCCGGATCAGCCGATCGCTGATCTCGGCGGCGCGATCAAGCCGGCTGTGCCCACCCCCAGCTCGCCTTTCCTGAAGGTGAGCGTGGCCGGCTCCATCTGGTACCACGGGCTCACCGCCAAGGTCACGGTGACCAACACCGGAACCACGGCCTTGAGCAGCTGGAGTCTCAGCTTTGACACCACCCATGGGCTCAGTGGCACCCCCTGGGGGTCGAGCTTGAGCCAGGTGAATCTGGGCGGCGGTTTGTATCGCTCCACCCTCCGTGGCAAGGACTGGGGCGCGAGCCTGGCGGCGGGAGCCTCGGTGACCGTGGGCTTCAACGCCAGCCAGGGTCTGGGCCTGGGCGAGAGCGGCAGCCTCACGGGGCCAGCGTTGTTCTCCACCAGCGCCGCCCAGCTGGCGGCCACCACCGGCAATCCCAGCTACCAGAGCGGCGACGCCACGGCGAATCTGCTCAAGTTCGGCCCTGGCGCCGATCTGCTCACGGGCCTGGCGGGCCAGGACGTGTTCCGGTTGACCAGCCTGGGGCAGTCGCTGCTGGGGGCGTTGGATCGCCTCACCGATTTCAGCATCGGCGTTGACAGCCTCGATGGCCCGAGGGCGGTGGCCGCCGCCCAGGTGGCCAAGCTGGGCTCGGTGGCGGCTCTCAACGAAGCGGGCCTGGCCAGCGTGCTCACCGCGACCGGCTTCCTGGCCCATCAGGCGGCCACCTTCAGCTTCGGCGCCGGGCCCACAACCCGCACCTTCGTGGCCTTGAACGATGGTGTGGCCGGCTTCCAGGCCGCCAGCGATGCGCTGCTGGAGATCACTGGTTACGGCGGTGATCTGCGCGGTCTGGCGGTGATCTGAACTGACGCTGGCCGGGGGGGACAGGGGCCATGGCTGCTCGTCTCCCCGGCGCCGCCCGCTCCGCCCCGTTCAGCCGGGGCCGTTTCGTTCAATCCCCTTGGCTGAGCTCAGCGGTGAAGGGATTGCGCCTGATCAGCTCGCTCAGGCCCAGCTGCTCGCGCCACTCGGCCAGCGGGCGTGGCCAGCCCTCCTCCCAGCGCTGGGCCAGCAGGGGAGCACGGGTGCTGGCCCCCAGTTCCAGCCCGTAGGCGATCGCCCGGCCGACATCCACACCGGCCGGGGCGCTGGGGTCCAGGTCGTCGTGGACGCGATGGATCAGATCGGCGGCGAGCAACAGGGCACAGCCCGGCCAGCGCAGCTGCTCGGTGGTGAGGCCGTTCATGGCCGCCTCGCCGGCCAGGGTGGTGGGGCAGCCGGCGATGGCATGCCAGACGTCATGGCAGTGGCGGATGCGCAGCTGCAGGTAGGTGGTGTCGCCATCGGCTCCCGGCGGCAGCACCGGGTTGGGCAGGGGCTCGAGGCCCTGATCGATCAGCAGGTGGCCGTAGGCATGGCCGAGGCTGCCCGCCGGCAGGGCCGCCAGGCTGGCCAGGTCGGGCCAGGGGCCCCAGTAGCGCTCGGCGATCAACGGGGCGATGGCGGGGTCGACCAGCAGCCGGGCCCGGGCCGCCTCGGCCGCCGGGGTGGCATAGCTGGCGGCGAGTAGATCCAGGGCCGAAGGCAGATCACCGGGATCGGCGCAGAGCACCACCATGTCGGCGGCCAGGCGCTGCAGCTGGGGCGTGGGCTTCATGGGGCCAGGCGGGCGCGATGCAGGCGGCTCTTCTCGTACCAGTCAGCGAACTCGGGTGCCCAGACCTGGAGATGGGGCCACATCAGATCACACAGTTCGCGGATCTCCTGCTGGGCATCGAGCTTGGCCCGTAGATCGAGGAAGTGCAGGAAGGCCCGCAGCGTGAAACTCACCACGAAGTGCTGGCGGTAGTCGAAGGGCAGGATGCCGCGGGCATGCTCTTCGGCGAAGCCGGCAGTCAGCAGGTCGCGGTAGCGGCTGGCGGCGGCACGGCAGAGCTCCAGGTCGATCGCCCGTTGGTCGGCGCCGTAGTGATACTTCTTGCCCTGGCGATCGCTGTAATCGCCCACGGGCCGCAGGTAGAACACCTCCTCCAGCTCCAGTTCGCCCTCGGCCGCCTTGCGGATGCGATCGCCCGTGTAGCGCATCGACTGCACATCGAAGCTGACGCCCACCCGGTGGGTGCGGGCCTGCTGCATCACCGAGTGGGGAAACCAGCCCACATTCAGCACGATCTGGGCATGTTCCAGCGGGCCGTAGTGACCGCGCTCTCCGGCCAGCAGCCGCTTGACGCAGATTGCACCGGCGCGGTTTTCGTCCGGCCAGTCGGCCCGATCCGCCACCACGAAGCCCTCGCTGTAGTCCTGGTGCATGCCCGCATAGACACACTGCTGGGGATTGGGCGTGGCGGTGATCAGCTCGACCCGGAAGCGGGGATCCATGGCGGCAGGGGGAGGTTGCGGTTGGTTCGTGATCGGAGCTCAGCCGTGGCTGCGGGGGTTGGCCATGGCCGGGGCGTTGTCCAGGCCCGGCGATTCGCTGCCGAGGCGGCTGGTGGCTCCCACGCCAGCCAGCTGGGGGAGGGGGGCGTCGCCGAGCAGGGCCTGCACCAGGCTTTCCAGTTCGGCGGCGCTACGGGCCCCGAGGGAGCGGCCCACCGCCTGGCCGGCGGCGTCGAACAGCTCCAGCTGGGGAATGCCATTGACCTCATAACGCTCCAGTTCCCCCTGCCAGCGGGGGTTGTCAACGTTGAGCATCACCACGTCGAGGCTGCCCCGATGCTGCTGTTCCAGCCGCAGCATCGCCGGTGCCATGGCGCGACAGGCCTCGCACCAGTCGGCATAGAACTCCACCAGGGTGGGTCGCCCATCGGCCAGGGCCACCGGCAGCTGCGGGGATTGGCGTGCCAGCTGCTCCAGCTGGCCGGCTGGGTTCAGGCCGCCCCGCATCCACAGCAGCAGCAGGGCCAGGATCGCGGCCACGGCGGCCAGCAACATCCGTTCGCGCCGGCCCAGGGCGCTGGCACCGGCCGCTGGGAGGCTGGCCGGATCCGGCGAGTTGGCAGGCATGGCAAGGGCCAGGGACAAACCGCCGTCACTCTGACAGTTGTGGCGCACACCCCTATGGGGCACCCAGACGGCGCACCCCTGCGGGGCACCTTCGCGGGGCTGCAGCCGCTGTTGCTGCCGGGGCCAGCGCCCCCTGAGCAGCCTCCTGTCCATGCCCAGCTTCTCGCTTCATCGTCTTTTCCTCCACAGCCTTTGCCGCGACAGCCG
>CAIZOZ010000443.1 GCA_903934745.1 uncultured cyanobacterium | reverse complement strand
TCGTCATCGCCTTCTGCCGGCGCCATGCTGCGCACCCAGATCTATCTCTCTGAGGCGGAACGGCAGGGATTGCAGGCCCTGGCCCTGCGCAGCGGCCGCAGCCAGAGTGCCCTGATCCGCGAGGCGATCGACGCCTTCCTGCAGCAGCAGCAGCCCCAGGGACGCCTGGCTCGCTTGCGCCAAGCTCGCGGTCTCTGGGCTGAGCGCACCGATCTCCCGGATTGGTCTGCTCTGCGCGGCGAGCTGGACCGTTCACCGGTGGTTCTGCAGCCATGACCAGTCGATCGGCCCCGCCGCTGCTGGTGGTCGACACCGATGTGCTGATCGACTATCTCCGCGATCAGCCCCACGCCGTTACCTTCCTGGAGAGCACTGAGCAGCCCCTGGCGACCTCGGTGATTACGATCGCGGAGCTGTATGCCGGCGTTCGTGACGACCAAGAACGGCAGCGGCTGGATGCTTTTGTATCGGCCTTCAACGTGCTGGACCTCGATCGCCAGTCGGCCCAGTGCGCCGGGCTCTGGCGCCGGCAGTACGGACCCAGCCACGGCACGGGCCTGGCGGATGCCCTGATCGCCGCCTGTGCTGAGGCCGCCGGCGCCACTTTGGTGACGCTGAACCGGCGCCATTTCCCGATGCTGGCTGAGGTGTTGGTGCCCTACGCGAAGGCTTAAACCCGGCTTTTGCTCGCCCTTCAGCCTGGATTCCTGGTCCTCATCGGCCTCGCCCTCGGCGTTGTCATCGGCAGCTTCCGCCGTGATGCAGCGCCCGCAGGTTCATGCCTGACCCGCCCTGGCTCGCCAGTTTCCCTGCCGCTGTGACAGTCTTTGAGCACGCGCCGCCCCCCGCGATGACCGCCGCCCCGTCCCGCCCCGACACCGCCGTGCCGGCCTGGGCCAACGACCCGCGCTACGAAACCACCATCCGCCGCCGCAAGACTCGCAGCGTGCGCGTGGGTGACATCTGGATCGGCAGCGAGCACCCGGTGGTGGTGCAATCGATGATCAACGAGGACACCCTTGACATCGAAGGGGCCACCGCCGGTATCCGCCGTCTGCATGAGGCCGGCTGCGAGATCGTGCGGCTCACCGTGCCCTCGCTGGCCCACGCCAAAGCCGTCAAGGAGATTCGCCAGCGCCTCGAGGACAGCTATGGGCCCGTGCCGCTGGTGGCCGATGTGCACCACAACGGCATGAAAATCGCCCTGGAAGTGGCCCAGCACGTCGACAAGGTGCGCATCAATCCGGGCCTGTTCGTCTTCGACAAACCCGATCCGGGTCGCAGCGAGTTCACTCCGGAGGAGTTCGCCGCCATCGGTGAGCGCATCGCCGCCACCTTCGAGCCCCTGGTGAGCCTGCTGAAGGAGCAGGACAAGGCCCTGCGCATCGGTGTCAACCACGGCTCCCTGGCCGAGCGGATGCTGTTCACCTACGGCGACACGCCCCTGGGCATGGTGCAGTCAGCCCTGGAGTTCATCCGGATCTGCGATCGGCTTGATTTCCACAACATCGTCGTCTCGATGAAGGCCTCGCGCGCCCCGGTGATGCTGGCCGCCTATCGGATGATGGCGGACCGCATGGATGCTGAAGGCTTCCCTTACCCGCTGCATCTGGGCGTCACCGAAGCCGGCGACGGCGACTACGGCCGCATCAAGAGCACCGCCGGCATCGCCACCCTGCTCTCCGAGGGCCTGGGCGACACGATCCGTGTCTCGCTCACCGAGGCGCCGGAGAAGGAGATCCCTGTCTGCTACTCGATTCTGCAGGCCCTGGGCCTGCGCAAGACGATGGTGGAGTACGTGGCCTGCCCCAGCTGCGGCCGCACCCTGTTCAACCTCGAAGAAGTGCTGCACAGGGTGCGCGCCGCCACGGCCCACCTCACCGGTCTGGACATCGCCGTGATGGGCTGCATCGTCAATGGCCCCGGCGAAATGGCCGATGCCGACTACGGCTATGTGGGGAAAACCCCCGGCACCATCTCCCTCTATCGCGGCCGCGAGGAGATCGGCCGGGTGCCGGAAGCCGAGGGCGTTGCGGCCCTGATCAAGTTGATCAAGGACGATGGCCGCTGGCTGGATCCCTGAAGCGGTTTCGCCGCAATTGAGGAGACGAGCAACCGGCGGGACCCGAGCCCATGATCCTCGGGCCAGTCCAGCGCCTGGGTCGATCGGGAAACCGGCGTATCAGGGGGTCCCTGCACGGGGGGGTGGCCGGAGGGATGGCGCTAGTTTGGTTTGATCATTTTTTCCTGTTGAGGAATCCCTGAATGGGCAGCGGTCGCACCGGCCTGTTGGTACTGGTTGGTCTGGGTGCCTGTGCCGCGACGGCCGTGCTGGCCAGAGACATGGTGATGGCTCCCAATGGCGGTGCCTCGATCTCCGACAGCCCCAAGGAGGTGATGGATCAGGCCTGGCAGATCGTCTTCCGCGACTATCTCGATACCACAGGCAAATACAATGCTGATCAGTGGCGCAAACTGCGTCGTGATCTACTAGCCAAGAGTTACGGCAATCCCAAGGAGGCCTATGAGGCAATCCGCGGCATGCTCGGCACACTCAATGATCCCTACACCCGTTTCCTTGATCCGCGTGAATTCAAGGAGATGCAGATTGATACGTCTGGAGAACTCTCCGGCGTTGGTATCCAGCTGAGCCTCGATAAGGACAGCAAGGAACTGGTGGTGATTTCGCCGATTGAAGGCTCGCCCGCTTCCCGTGCCGGAGTCCAGCCCAAGGACGTCATCGTTTCGATCGATGGCAAAGCCACCAAGGGCATGAGCACCGAAGATGCGGTCAAACTCATCCGCGGCAAAGCCGGCACCAATGTGAACCTAGTGCTACGGCGCAAGGGGCAGAACGTCAACGTGGCCCTCGTCCGGGAGCTGATTGAACTCCATGCGGTGAACCATCAGGTGAACATCACACCCGATGGAGTGAAGGTGGGTTATGTGCGGTTGAAGCAGTTCAATGCCAATGCCAGCAAAGATATGCGCACCGCCCTCAAGGATCTGGAAGATCAGGGCGTCCAGGGCTATGTGCTCGATCTACGCAGCAACCCCGGCGGGCTGCTGATCGCCAGCGTGGACATTGCCCGTCAGCTGCTGAATGAAGGTGTGATCGTTTCGACCAAAACCCGCGACGGCATCCAGGACATCAAGCGTGCCAACGGGCGGGCGATTACCAGCAAACCCTTGGTGGTACTTGTCAATGAGGGTTCCGCCAGCGCCAGTGAGATTCTCTCCGGCGCGCTGCAGGAAAACAACCGTGCCGTGCTGGTCGGTCAGAAGACCTTCGGCAAGGGACTGGTTCAGTCCGTACGCGGGCTCTCGGATGGCTCCGGCATGACCGTGACCATCGCCAAGTACCTCACCCCCCTGAACCACGACATCCACCACCGCGGCATTGTTCCGAATGTGTCGGTGAAGATGACCGATCAGGAGGCCCAGAAACTCACGATCGAAGATCTGGGTACCCGTAAGGATGGCCAGTACCGCGTTGCCGAATCCACACTGGTCAAACAGCTGCGCACGGCCGCTGCTCTGCAGCAGCCCTATCAGCCTGGCAGTGCCAACGTGCCAACCGCTCTGGGCAGCACCCCCTGACATGGCTTCTGAAGTTTCCCCGTCGCCCCCGGTCAGCTCCATTTGGAGCTCAAAACCCTGGTGGTGTCAGCCTTGGTCGATCCTGCTCACCGGCGTGGCCGTCCCAGCCGCAAGCTGGTGTCTCTTGCAGCGCTGGTGGATAACGGCGCCGCTGACTACGGCCGTCCTGCTCTGGTGGTGGTTGTTTCTGGTCGTGGTGCCCAGTGCCTGGCGAACCGAACAGGCAGAAGTTGGTGAGCCCTGAGTCGGCCCAAGTCCTGCAGATGCTGAGGAAAGACAAAGAAGCTCGGGGCTGGGGCACCAGCTCGCAGGCCTCAGTTTGCTTTTGGGTGCGAGTTCTGGAGCTGGGATGAATCGCGCACGGAACGGTTGTTCATTGGCTAGAACGCCCCTAGATTTGCATTAGCGAAAAATCCGTTGATTCCACGCTTCAAGGATTAAAGACGCTTGAAGACGGCCGGATCAGCAAGCAGGAACTGCCCGCTTCTGAGCCTCGATTGGGGTTGGTTGGACCTGGATCGGGGAATCGACGGCCTCACTGCCCCGTTGTGGACGGAGCAGGGCCCGACTCAACCTATGGATGGAACAGATCAACCAGCCGCTCAAGCGACAGGCTGCATCAAGCCACCGCCGGGCGAGGAGTCGTCGTCATCGTTGTTTTCAGGTTCAGCGGTGAACCAGGCGTACAGGCCCAGGCCCACCAGGCTTGCCACGGCCGGCACAAAACCGAAGCCCAGCTGCGCGCCACCACCCACTTCAATCAGCTCGCCCATGTCGCTCAGTAACGGTTCCGAACGGATTGTAACGAACTTTTGAGGGAAGCGGGTCGTCCTGGTTCGGAAAAGCCAGACCACCTCAGTTCACAGACCTTGGGCAGGTTCGGCTCAAAGATCAGCATCTTCTGCTTGTCCCCCCGAGGCTGGTGGGTGCCGAAGTCGAGATCGAGGTCGGATCAAGCCAGGTGGGGTGTCGCTTGGCAGGCTTCAAACCCTGAGCACAGCCTCGTTCATGACCGCTTCGGCCTTGGACCGCTGCTCGCTGCTCAGCCCATCAGCCCCCGGCAGCCGCTCCGCCATCGCGGCGAGCCACTCCATCAATTGCTCGAGCTGTTTGTCGACGGGCAGCGCCCCCAGGCCGCGAGCCAGCACCTTGGCGGTGCTGCCAGTTCCGGCCTGATAGACAAAACGGCCGTGCAGATGCTGAGGCAATCCCTGGCGCAGCAGGCGGAAGGCGGGCTCCTCCATCGGTGTTTCCAAGGCGATGTTGGGCTTGTCCGGCTTGATGCGCGAGAAACCACAGCGCTTGGCCAGCAACTTGAGCTGCATGAGCAGCAACAGCGATTGCACCGGGGCTGGGATGGCGCCATAGCGATCCACCCAGCCAGCCGCCAATTCCACCAGGCTTTCGTTGCTACTGCAGTCGGCGGCGGCGCGATAGGCGGCGATCTTCTCGTCGTTTTCGGTGATCCAGTCGCCGGGGATGAAGGCAGTGATCGGCAGATCAATCTGGGTGTCATCCACCGCCGGGATGTCCTGGCCCTGAATCTCGGCCAGGCACTCCTGCAGCATCTCCATATAAAGATCGAAGCCGATCGTTTCCATCTGGCCGCTCTGCTCCACCCCCAGCAGGTTGCCGACGCCACGGATCTCCATGTCGCGCATGGCCAGCTGATAGCCGCTGCCCAGCTGGGCGAACTCCTGAATCGCCCGCAGGCGCTGGCGCGCCGCTTCGCTCAATGACGCCTCACCGGGATAGAACAGCCAGGCGTGGGCCTGGATGCCGCTGCGGCCCACCCGGCCGCGCAATTGATAGAGCTGGGCTAGGCCGAACTTATGGGCATCCTCCACCAGGATCGTGTTTACCCGCGGAATGTCGAGGCCCGATTCGATGATCGTGGTGCAGAGCATCAGATCGGCCTCGCCGGCATTGAAGGCCACCATGGCGCTCTCCAGTTCGCCTTCGGCCATCTGGCCGTGAGCCACTAACAACCTCAGGCCCGGCAACATCTGGCGCAGTTGTTCTGCCACATCGTCAATACCCTCCACCCTTGGCACCACATAGAAGATCTGACCGCCACGATCGAGCTCCTGGCGAATGGCGCTGCGCACCGCCTCCTCATCGAGGGCGGCCAGGTGGGTCTTGATCGGCCGGCGCAGCGGCGGCGGGGTGGTGATCAGGCTCATCTCGCGCACGCCTGAGAGGCTCATGTAGAGGGTGCGGGGAATCGGCGTGGCCGAGAGGGTGAGCACATCCACGTCCTTACGCAGCGCCTTGATTTTTTCCTTCTGGTTGACACCAAACCGCTGTTCTTCGTCCACCACCAGCAGCCCCAGCTCCTTGAAACTGGTGCCCTTGCCCAGCAGCTGGTGGGTGCCCACCACCACATCCACATGGCCCTTTTCCAGCCCCTCCAGAATCGTGCGCCGCTCCGCCGCCGTGCGGAAGCGGTTGAGCAGGGCCACCTTGAGCGGATAGGGGGCGAAGCGCTCACTGAGGGTGCGCCAGTGCTGCTGGGCCAGCACCGTGGTGGGCGCCAGCAGCGCACATTGCTTGCCGGCGGTCACCGCCTTGAAGATCGCCCGAATCGCCACCTCGGTCTTGCCGAAGCCGACATCGCCACAGACCAGCCGGTCCATCGGCTGGGGGCGCTCCATATCGCGTTTCACTTCGATGATCGCCTTGCTCTGATCCGGCGTGGGTTCGTAGGGGAAGGAATCCTCCAGTTCGCTCTGCCAGGGGCCATCGGCGGGGAAGGCGAAGCCGGGCGACTTGTGGCGCTCCGCATAGAGCTTGACCAGATCCATCGCCACCCTGCGGATGGCCTTCTGGGCCCGCTCCTTGGCTTTGGTCCAGGCCGTGCCGCCCATGCGGTTCAGCTCCGGGGGCTGGTCGCTGGTGGCGCGGTAACGGCCCAGGCTGCCCAGTTGATCCGCCGCCACCCGCAGCAGGCCATCGGCGTATTGCACCACCAGGTAGTCGCGGGATTCGCCACCAATCGCTAGTTTTTCCAGCTTCAGGAAGCGACCGATGCCGTGGTTGCGATGCACCACGAAGTCCCCCGGCAGCATCTTCAGCGGATCCACGGTGCGGCTGGCCGCCCGTCGCCGCCGCCGTACATAGCCCGCGGCGGTGAGGCTGTGCTGGCCGAAGAACTCCCGGTCGGTGAGCAGCACCAACTTCCAGGCCGGCAGCTGCAGCCCTTCAAGCTCGGCCGTGCCTCTGGTTTTGAGCGCCACCGGCGTGTTCTGCTCGATCAGCCGCTCGATCGCCGGGGCGTCGCCGGGGTTGGGCACGAAGCGGGTGATGCAGTCGTGTTCCTCCAGCAGGGCCACAGCCCGCGAGGGCTGGGCCGAGAGCAGCCACACCCGCGCCCGCTCCGCCTGAAAGCCCTTGATCAGGCCCGCCAACTTGCCGAACTGATTGGGATGGGCCGGCACCGAGCGGCTGGCCAGATCGAAACTGTTGAGGTGCCGGTCGGTTTCATGCAGCTCGGCCAGGTCGAAGCCGCGGAAGCGTTCAGCCTCAGCCAGAGCCAGCTGGGGCGGGCGATGCAGCGAACCCGGCAGGGCGGGCAGCTGTTGCTCCTGGAGATGATCCTGGGCATGGTCAAACCACTGCTGGCCGTGAGCCAGGCAGTGGCGGCGCTCATCGACGGCCACCAGACAGTGGTCGGGCAGATAGTCGAGCAGGCTGGCGGGCCGCTGCCAGGCCAGACCCATCAGCCGGCGCATTCCCTCGGGAGTGCCCCCCTCCAGCAGCTGCTCGAGGGCCTCGGGACTCAGCAGCTGCTCCAGTTCAGCCGGCATCTGCTCCCGCAAGGCCTCGGCCACCAGAGGCGCGTGACTGGTAGGGGTGAGGTGAACGAGCTCGATCGGATCGAGGGAGCGCTGGCTGGCCGGATCGAACTCGCGCAGCTTTTCCAGAGCGTCGCCGAAGAACTCCAGCCGCACCGGCAGCTCGGCGCTGACCGGATAGAGATCAACAATGTCGCCGCGGCGGCTCCAGTGGCCCTCCTGCTCGATCGTCGGCACTCGCTCGTAGCCGAGGTGGGTGAGCGTGTGACCCAGCGCCTCGAGATCGACGATCTGGCCCTTGCGCAGGCTGAGACACTGGGCCGCGAGCGCCTCGGGGGGCGGCAGGTGGGGCTGGAGTGCCCGCTCGGTGGCGACGATGGCCATACCGCTGCCATTGGTGCCAGCGCCGCCGCTGGCAATCAGTTCAGCCAGCACCTGCAACTGGCCCCAGGTGATCTCACTGGTGGGGTCAAAGGGTTCATAGGGGGAGCCTTCGCTGGTGGGATAGAGCTGGCTGGATTTCCAGCCCATCAGCTCCAGCAAGGCGGCCCAGCGACCCGCCTCCTCCAGGGTCGGCACGATCACCAGCAATGGCGACCCCGCCTGGGCGGCCAGGGCACTGGCGATCAGGGCCCGGGCACCCCGACCGGCGCCACTGAGCCGCAGCCGCTCACTGCGCTCCATCCGGGCAGCCACCTCACCGGTGAGGGGCACCTGCTGAAGCTGGCGCACCAGGGCGGAAAGGGGCATGGGCGGCAGGGAAGCAGTTCTGCAGATCCTCGCAACTGCCGCCCGCGGCTGTCGCCCGATCAGCCTCGATGCCGACATGCTGGGATGTGAACTGCCTTCTCCTTGGCATGAAGCGCTGCTGGCTCACCTTGGGCCTGGTGACTCTGGCGCTGGTTGTGGCCGCCCTGCCGGATTTGCTGCGCGAAGCGGCGGTGCTGACCGTGCGTCCCCCCCGGCTGCTGCGGTTGGTACAGGGTCAGGAGGATCCCCGTCAACGGCCTGCGGCGCCGTCCGCCAGGGGCGAGTTCCTGAGCCAGCCGAGCCTGTTGTCCAAGCTGGAAAAGGCTGATCGGGACTGGGTGCCCAAAGCTGAATCCCTCAGTGACGGCAGAGTCCGCTACCTGTACAAACGTCGGCCGGGGGATCCGGAACTCTCGATCGCCGAGATCCGAGCCCTGATCCTCGATCCCCCCAGCCATCTCGCCGAACGTCGGGCGATCGCCGACCTGCTCGGCCTGCTGCAGAGCAGTGGAGTGGTCGTGCTCTTGCGGGAGCCGATCAAAAGGGGGGCTGCGGCGGAATGGGATCACCAGCAGCGCAGTCTGCGCATCCGCCCCGATGTGCCAGGTCGCGGCAGTGTGGAGTTCGCCCGGGTGCTGAACCATGAGGCCATCCATGTGGCCCAGAGTTGTGCGGCTGGGGGCCTGGACGTTGCTCCCCGGCTGCTGGGCATCACTGTGACCCTGACGCCAGCCCTGGCGGCCCAGCTAGAGGAACCCCTCTATGCCGGTGTCAGCGAGACGGAGAAAGCGCTGGAACTGGAGGCCTACGCCCACCAGGATCAGCTCGCGGTCGGCCTGGCCCTGGTGAAGCGACACTGCCGCCAAGGCCGCAGCTGACGACACCTGCAGCGGAGATCCTCAGCCGTGGCTGGCCATGTGGCGGATCAGATCGAGGCACTTGCAGGAATAGCCCCACTCGTTGTCGTACCAGGAGACCACCTTCATGAAGGTGGGGCTCAGGGCAATGCCGGCACCGGCATCAAAAATCGAGGTACAGGACTGGCCGAGGAAGTCGCTGGAAACCACCTCGTCCTCGGTGTAGCCGAGGATGCCGGCCAGTTCACCGTTGGCGGCAGCCTGCATGGCCTGTTTCACCGCCTCATAGCTGGTGGGCCGCTCCAGATTCACGGTCAGATCCACCACCGAAACGTTGGGGGTGGGCACTCGAAAAGCCATGCCGGTGAGCTTGCCGTTGAGCGCCGGGATCACCCGACCCACCGCCTTGGCGGCTCCGGTGGACGAGGGGATGATGTTCTGGGCGGCGCCGCGCCCGCCACGCCAATCCTTCACCGAGGGACTATCAACCGTTTTCTGGGTGGCGGTGGTGGCGTGCACCGTGGTCATCAATCCTTCGCGAATGCCGAAGTTGTCGTGCAGCACCTTGGCGAGTGGTGCCAAGCAGTTGGTGGTGCAGGAGGCATTCGAGACGATCGCCTGGCCGGCATAGCTGCGGTGATTCACCCCCATCACGAACATCGGCGTGTCGTCTTTGGAGGGAGCCGACATCACCACCTTGTTGGCGCCGGCCTGCAAGTGTTGGCGGGCCGCTTCATCGGTGAGGAAAAAGCCGGTGGATTCGAGCACGGTGTCCACACCAGCCTCGCTCCAGTTCAGGTTGGCGGGATCTCGCTCAGCACTGATGCGAATCGAACGGCCGTTGACAACCAGGGCGCCATTGAGCACTTCCACCGTGCCCTGGAAGCGGCCATGGGTGGAGTCGTAGCGGAGCATGTAGGCGATGTAATCGACATCAATCAGATCGTTGATCGCCACGATCTCGATGTCCTCGAGTTCGCAGGCCCGGCGGAACACCAGACGGCCGATGCGTCCGAAACCATTGATGCCGACTTGAATGGCCATGGACTGAATCAAAGAAGAGCAGGGTCTCAGGGTACGACCGGGGCCTGGCTGGGGAGTGCCGCCAGCATTTCACTCTCCAGCAGCATGTTGAAGTGCAGCAGTTGTTGGTCGTTCAACTGCTGGCGACTGGCAACCTGAAGTTCGCGCTCCAGCAAGGCCCGCCCCTGATCCGCGTTCCAGCCCAGCTGGGCCAGCAGGGCCTCGCACTGGGTGAGGAGCTCGCTGCGCCGCAGCGGCACGGCGGCCGTGGCGGCCTCACTGCCAGCGCCCAGCCCCGCCAGGACAACCAGATAAGCCTGAAGATCGCTGTAGTTGGTGAGGCGGTTGCGACTCGGATGGCCAAAGGCACGTTGCAAGTAGACGGCCTCCTGCTCCCGGTCCCAGCCCAGGCGCCGTAGATGCAGCTCCAGGGCCGCCAGATCGCTGCTCCAGTCCTCCGGATCCGGAGGCGGCTCCTGGGGCAAGGCCGGCAGGTTGGACGCTGGCTCAGCCACCTGGCGGGGGAGCACAACGCTGGTGGGCAGAGCCGGGCGAAGGCGGGGCGGCCCGGCCGGGGAGTCGACTGGATGGTTGCTCCCGGTGGGAAGCTCAGTCTCATGCGCTCGCTCTGAGCCAGCCGAACGGTCGGTCACGCCGGCCTGGATGGCCTCGGCTGGAGGGTCCCGCCTGGCCAGCTCCGGCTGATTCAGGCTGCGAGGCAGGGATGGTGGGGTCAGGAACTCCGGCAGCGACTGGGGCCTCAACGGCAACGCAGCGGGCAACACGGTTGGAGATAGGGCTCCACGGTCCGTCGCGGCAGGGGGCACGACCCCGCTCCGTCGGATCACGGCAGAGGCGCCAGAGATGGCGGCCTCCGAGCCAGTGGCTTGCGGGCCCGCGGTTGCCGTGACGGCTGCTGGAGGAGCAGCGGACTGGGCCAGGTGGGCCAGCAAGCGCTGCCGGGCCCGATCTTCGGCCTGTTCGGCATCCGCCGCCTCCCCGAGGGCGCTGCCCAGCAGTCGGCTGCCGTCGAAGGCCTGCACCTCCACCACCCGACGGCCCGATTCGGCATGCACCAGTTGGGTTTTCAGCTCCATGCTCGACACCTGGTGCCTGGGGTGGATCCCTATGTTGAGGCCCAACCTTGTTCGCTGCCCAGCGACTCCAACGCGATGGAAGCGGAACTGGCTCCATCCCTGACAACCCTGATCCAGGACGCTGACCAGTGGCGCGAAGTGTTGCTGTTGCTGCCTTTGCTTGTGGCGCTGGAAGCGGTGCTTTCGGCCGACAATGCCATTGCCCTGGCGGCCATTTCACGCCGTCTGCACGACCCGGATCGCCAGCGACAGGCCCTGAACATCGGCCTGTTGCTGGCCTTGGTCCTGCGTCTGGGCCTGATTCTGGCGGCCCGCTGGGTGCTGGATGCCTGGCCCCTGCAGTTGCTGGCCTCGGGCTATCTGCTGTGGCTGTGTGGCAACCACTTACTCAGCCTTCGCCAGGGGGAGGCATCAGAAGCTGAAGAGGCTGACCAGGACAAGGACAAGAGTTTGGTGGGCGTCTCCCTGCTCTCCGTGGTGACCACCCTGGCTTTCACCGATCTGGCCTTTTCGCTCGACAGTGTGGCGGCAGCGGTCGCCGTCACCGATCGCCTGCCCTTGGTGATGGCCGGTGGTGTGATCGGTGTGCTGGCGCTGCGACTCACCGCCGGGCTGTTCATCCGCTGGCTGGAGGTCTACCGCCATCTCGAAACGGCGGGTTATCTGGCGGTGGGCTTCGTCGGCATCCGGCTGCTGATCCGTCTGGCTCTACCGCAGCTGAATGTGCCGGAATGGAGCCTGCTGCTGGTTGTGGTCGGGCTGTTCGCCTGGGGCTTTTCGGTGCGGGAGGCCCCGGAGCTGGTGGAGGCGCCCCAGCCCTTGAACGGCGGCGATGGCGCCTGAACCGGCTTGTTTTTTCGCCAGCCACCCAACCTGGACACCCAGCCAGCACTGATCGTCACGGACCAGACCAGCACTGACCACACCAGCACTCAGCTGACCAGCATGTTCTGATCTTCACTGATCTCAACGCCATAGATCTGATTGCAACTCAAACTCAACCACCATGGAGATTGAACTGCGCCAGATTGAGGATGATCATCTGATCAGCCGCCTGGAGGTGACTGGGCTCAGTGAGGTGCCCTTTCCAGGTCGATGGATCCACCATGCGGGGGACAGTTACCTGGTGCTGCAGCGCCGCCATCGCTATCGGCTACGCCAGGGGCGCTATGAGCTGGTGGCGGTGGCGCTGCAGGTGAAAACCGAACAACAACCCGCAGAGGCCCGCCACTGGCAGGGCCAATGGGTGATCGGTGACCCCAGCTGCCGCTTCAACGCCCGCAGTCCCCTGCTGCGCTGCGCCGTGCTGCCCGAGGGGCCCTGTGCGTGCTGCGCGCACTACAGCCTCGCGGAGCGGGGGCCCACCTAGGCTGGGTTGATCTGATTGATGGTTCCGATCACGCCGTCTTCCTCGTCTGCCGGCCCGCGCCGCCGCCAGCCCTCGCCACCGCCGGCCTCCGCCGGGACGGCGGAACTCCTGCCGCTCACTGCTGATTCCGAGACAAGTTCCACGGTGGCTCCCGTGGCCGGATTGGCTGTCGATTTTTCTGCCCTCGGTCTCTCCGAGCCCCTGCTCAAGGCGGTTGCCGCCAAGGGCTATCGCCATCCCTCACCGATCCAGCTGCAGTGCATCCCGGCCGTGCTCGAAGGGCGCGATGTGATGGCAGCGGCCCAGACCGGTACCGGCAAGACCGCAGGTTTCACCCTGCCCCTACTGGAGCGGTTGCGCCATGGTCCCCCTGCCCGCGCCGGCATCGTGCGGGCCCTGGTGCTCACCCCCACCCGTGAGCTGGCGGCCCAGGTGGCCGACAGCGTCACCGCCTACGGCCGTTATCTCGACCTGCGCTCCGATGTCGTCTTCGGCGGCGTCAGTGCCAATCCCCAGATCGAGCGGCTGCGGCGAGGCACCGATGTGCTGGTGGCCACTCCCGGCCGGCTGATGGACCTGCACCAGCAGCGGGCACTGCGGCTGGATCAGGTGGAAGTGCTGGTGCTGGATGAAGCCGATCGCATGCTCGACATGGGCTTCATTCGCGATATCCGCAAAATCCTGGCCCTGCTGCCCGAGCGACGCCAGAACCTGCTGTTCTCAGCCACCTTCTCCACCGAGATTCGCCGGTTGGCCACCGGTCTGCTGCATCAGCCGGTGCAACTACAGGCCACGCCCGAGAACCGGGCCACTCCCTTGGTGGAGCAGGTGATGCATCCCTGCGATATGGGACGCAAGCCCGATCTGCTCTGCCATCTGATCCGCCACAACGACTGGCAGCAGGTGCTGGTGTTTTCACGCACCAAGCACGGCGCCAATCGCATGGCGGAGCGCCTCGATAAGGAGGGCATCTCCGCCGCCGCCATCCACGGCAACAAGAGTCAGGGCGCTCGCACCCGGGCCCTTGCCGGCTTCAAGAGTGGCAATGTGCGGGTGCTGGTGGCGACAGACATTGCCGCCAGGGGCATTGACATTCATCAGTTGCCCCATGTGGTCAACCTGGATTTGCCCAATGTGGCCGAAGACTATGTGCATCGCATCGGCCGTACCGGTCGGGCCGGCCTCAACGGCCATGCCATTTCTCTTGTCGCCGCCGAAGAGCATGAGTTGCTGCGGGCGATCGAGCGTGTCACGGGTTCACCGTTGCCACGGGCTGAGATTGCCGGCTTTGAGCCCACGGTGCATTCAGCCCCACCCCTGGATCTCAGTGGTGGCCGGGGGCGCCGGCGCGATGGCGGCGGTGCAACAGCAGGAGGCTCCCGCGGTGGGCGCAGCCCGGCACGGGAGCCGGCAGCTGGAGGGGCACGGCGGCGTTCCCGCAGTCGCTGATCATCCTGTTACAAACACCACTGTTTTCAAAGCCGTTCTGCGTTGCACTAAGGAGGCGTTGAGGCCAGTGCCATGCCCTATGAGCCCGGATCCAGTGAGTGCCGCGTGTTGATCGACTGCAAGGCCCAGATCGAAACCATGCTGTTAGCCCTATCGCGGATCGATAACAGCCGCCATATCCGCGACCAGCTGGTGTCGGTTCACAACCAGCTGGAGGGCCTGCATGAGTTGCATCGACGCCAGCCCGAGGGTTCAGTTGCCGCAGCCTCCTAGCTGAATTCACCAGGCGTCCGCTCATTTTGAGCGCTCCCTATCCCCACAGGTTGGAGGCAGCGATGCCATCTGGCCTCAGCTTTGAGCCAGCGGGCCAAAGAGAGCGACGACCACCTCCAGCCGATTCAAAAATCGTCAGCCATCTGGGGCGGTGCCGGCGAGCCACAGCATCTGCCTGCATGCAAATGAATAACAGGCACTTTCAATGTAGCTGCGCATAGTTTAACAGTGACAACCAAGCCTTGGTATCAGAGCTTGCTATTAACACAAGAGCCGCGAGGACACAGGTATAATCACAGAGAAAGATAATTCGATTCAGGAAACGCGATTCACCTTCCATGGTCCAGAAGTTATGGAATACCAAGGGAGCGATCAGAGTGAAGGCTATCAGTACGCCTGCCATCAAAGCAGGCTGGAATCCAATCACCATCATCGAGCCAGCAAACAATTGCGTGCACACTCCAAGCCAAAATAGTAATTGAGGGGCAAAGAAGTTTCGCTTCCTCAGAGATTCTTCAATGGCGGCAGAGGATCTAGCATTTGCAATTCCAAAGCCAAGGAAAAAAGCACCGACAAGCAACTCTGCTGATTTCAGCGCCCAATCTGTCATCAAGGCAAAGCTTCAGATTTCAACAACACAGGTTTAGCCACAGCTGCTTGGCTTACTCTCCAGTTCACGGCTTACCCCTTACCCACAAAGGACTGGGATCACCTATCCAGGACAAATGAATGGAAGCAACTTGGCAGCCAAGCCCAAGCTGTTTATTTAAGTTCAAAACTTTGCGGCCAAGGCCTTCGAACCACCCATCAAGCTCGCTCCGTTCGCTGGAGATGGGCGGGCTCTCCTACAACAACACGTCAGCTAGAGGAGGGAAACCTGATGTCTCAATCTTCATGTTGTGGGCCATGCCCTTGTTCCCAGTTTCGGCAGGCTGCATAGGCTCCGGCCAGGGTGGCCACCTTCACTTGTTGCCTAGGTTGTTGTTCATGGCTCACCACATAGCGACCCGTTGTTTCCCGAAAAATCTGACAGCCGGATCCCGTGACATTCACAAACGACAGTTCGTTTCCCATCAGAGCTCCAAGCCGTACTTCTGCTTCTGTCTAATGGCACTCGATCACCACCTGACTGTTATGGGACCCTAACAATACAAGTCTTCATTTTTGACCTTAAGCAGAACAATTCAGGCCCAGCTGGATTGACTCAAGTCCTTCATCTTTTCTCCGGTTTTTGGGCCGGATGGGGCGTTCCTTGGTGGCCATGGGGGCTGGAATTCAGCCGAAGCTGAAATCCTGGCCATTTCTGGCGCTTAGGTTGCCGACACGGCAGGCCCTTGTTGCCCCAGTTGATTACCGGCAACCGCACCGCATTGCTGGATCAGGGTGCTCCCTGTCGTGGCACTACGACCTTCGAGTTTGGCGGTTCGAATCAGCAGCGGGCATCCGCCGGTGGCCACCACCAGTCCCACTCCCGCGATCACCTCCAGCACCTGGCCAGCGGCGGCTATCCCGGCACTGGCAGGTGGCTCAATTCTGGTTTGCTGCTGCGATTCACTCAGGCTCCAGCGCGCTGCCGCCGCCGCCCCTTCAGGGCTGAGCTGGTCGGCAAGGCGTTGCACCAGGGGTTCGGTGGCCAGCAGTTGCAGGCGCCGTTGGCCCCAACTGGTCCAGGCGCCGGGATACAGGCCCATCACCTGGCGATGAATCGTCAGAGCGCTTTGCTGCCAGTCGATCCGCAGGTCATCACGGGTGAGCAGGCGGGCATAGCTGACCCCCGCCTGGCTCTGGGGCAGCAGGTTCAGCGAGCTCAGCCGCTGCTGCTGTGTTCCCACTCCGGCCGCCTCGATGCCTGGCAGGGCTTCCACCAGCAACTCGCCGGTGAGCTGGGCAAGCCGTTGGGCCAGTTGCTCGGCATTCTCCAGCAGCCCGATCTCCAGCCGTCGCTCCAGCAGCACCGGGCCGGTGTCGAGGCCTTCTTCCATGGCCATGATGCCGACACCCGTCGACCGATCGCCTGCGAGCAGGGCCCACTGGATCGGAGCCGCCCCGCGCCAACGGGGCAACAGCGAGCCATGGCCGTTCCAGCACCCCAGAGGTGGCTGGGCCAGCACTTCGGGCGGCAGAATCTGGCCAAAGGCGACCACCACGTAGATATCAGCCCCGAGAGCCCCCAGTTGGGCCTGCATGGCCGCATCGCGGCGGATGCGCTGCGGCGTGAACACCGGCAGCCCCAGCTCCAGCGCCCGTGTTTTCACTGCAGAGGGCACAAGTGCCCCGCCACGTCCGCGGCGGCGGTCGGGCTGGCTCACCACTCCCAGCAGCTGATGACCGGCTGCCACCAGCGCATCAAGACTCGCCAGGGCGTACGCCGGCGTCCCCCAGAACAGGATTTTCATGGCTCGCTCGCTTTGACTCAGGCTTCGCCGGTGATCGAGAGATGGTCGACCCACACCCATGGACAGAGGCCGCTCGGCGTGATCTTCGGCTGACCTTCAAAGCCGACGATTCCCTGCAGCAGCTGGCGAATATCACCGGCCACCGTGGCCGATTCAATCGAACGCTGTTCACCGTGGCGTAGCAGCCAGCCATCAAAGGGCAGGGAGAAGGAACCCTGGGAAGCCTTCACGCCCGCATGCAGAGCGGAAAGAGATTCAATCACCACGAGCCCCCGTTCGCCAGCAGCGCTATGGCCACGGCTGGCGAAACGATCCAGACCTTGCTCGCCGCTGGCAACTCCGGGCGTCGGGCCGATTTCAAACCAATCCGGTCCAACCGACACCTTGGCGCCCAGACCGGCATGACCGGTGGGCTGGGCGCCAAAGGCACGAGCCGTAGCCTCGGAATGCAGGAAATTTCGCAGCACGCCGCCTTCCAGCAGGCATAGCCGGGAGGTGGGAGTGCCTTCACCATCGAAGGAGAGGGCGCCGATGTTGGCCGGGTGGAGGCCGTTGTCGTGGATCGAGAGGAAAGGAACAGCCAGCTGTTCACCGATCGAATCCTTATGGCTGAGGCTGATGCCATCGAGAATGGCTCGGGCATTGAACAGGCTGCTGAAGGCGCCGATCAGATCAAGGAAGGCCTCCGGGCTGAACACACAGGTGTAGTAGCCGGTGTTGATTGGCGCGTAGTCGAGGTGGGCAATGGTGCGTTCGGCGGCTTCATCGATGCAGCCAGTGATATCGAGATCATCGGCGCCGTAGGCCACCCGAACGGCACCACTGCTGCGCGGTTTACGGCCGACTTGCTCCGCTCTGGCGTAGAGGTAGAGGCTGGCGGTGGTCAGCTGTTGCTGGCGGCAGGCGCCATCGCTGTTGAGATAGATCCGTTCGCTGCTGCGTTGGGCCAAGCCGTTGTAAGGAACGGTGGCGATGGCGTCGTGACGACCGATCAGATCACGCTCCGCCTCTTTCAGGGTGTCGAGCAAGTCGAGAATGCTGCGCTGCTCGCGCAGGGGCTGATTCAGGGTCGGCAGCGGCTCGGTGGCGAGGGGGGAGAAAGCAGGCGTTTCAGCGGCATTGCCGAAAGCACTCGCCTCATGGGCCCCGATCAGGGCCCGAGCCAGCCCAGCCTCCGAAAGATCGGACGTACTGGTGATCCCCACCAGCCCCGCTGCGTTCCAGGCCCGCAACGTGATTGAACGGCGCTGCGCTCCCTTGAGTTGCTTGGCTTCGCCCCGGTCCACCTGCACCGAAGTGTCCGTGCTGCAGGCGGCTCCCAGATCCCATTGCCCGATTCCTTCCTGGGCCGCCAGAGCTTCGAGGCGAGTGCGCAGGGCCTGGGCATCCAGTGTGGCGTCCATCTCAGCGCCCCCCCACGGTGATCGAATCCACCTTGATGTGGGGTTGGCCCACCGTGACGAAAATGCTGCCGCTGACGGAGCCGCAAAAGCCTGCGGCCAGTTCGAGGTCGTTGGCACACATGGAGATGCGCGGCATCACGTCCTTGGCTTCACCGATCAAGGTGGCACCCTTCACTGGACTGGACAGTTGACCGTTTTCGATGCGATAGCCCTCCTCGACGGCGAAGTTGAACTGGCCGGTGGGGCCGACACTGCCGCCCCCCATCGATTTGCAATACAGGCCGTGATCGATCGAGGCAATCAGCTGCTCGGGGCTGTGGGGTCCGGCGGCAATGAAAGTGTTGCGCATTCGACTGGCGGCGGCAAAGGCGTGGTTCTGGCGACGGCCGCTGCCGGTACGGGGATGGCCGGTGCGCAGTTCACCGGCCCGGTCGCTGAGAAAACGCTTGAGCACACCATTCTCGATCAACACCGTGCGCTGGGAGGCCATGCCCTCATCGTCCATGGCAATCGATCCGAACGCTCCGCCCGTGAGCCCCTCGTCGATAGCGGTGACAGCTTCGTGGGCGATCGGCTGCTCCACCTGATCGGCAAAGGGAGTGGTGCCCCGCTCCACCTGGGTGGTTTCGAGCAGATGGCCGCAGGCCTCATGGAAAATCACGCCACCAAAACGATTAGCCAGCACAACAGGAAACTGCCCGGCTTCGACGTAATCGGCATAGAGCATGCGGCCAGCGCTCTGGCAGAGATCGAGGGCCGCCGCTTCCGCGTCCCACTGCCGCAGGTCATCGGGTCGGTCGGTGGTGCCGTAGCGCCGGCCGACACTGGCGCGGTGCTCACCATCAGCAGCCAACAGGTTCAGGCCCAGGGTCTGGTGCAGGCGGATGTCATGGGCAAAGGTGCCGTCGCTGGCCGCCACCAGCACCGCCTGCCAGTTGCGGGCATAACTACCGCGACGGGACTGGAGATGCTGGCCATGGCGTTGCAGCTGGTCGGTGCCCCTGAGCAGGGCCTCAGTGGTTTCTGCCAGGGTCGGACTTTGAGCGAGCCAGTCGCGTTTCTCGCTGGCGAAGTCCCGCAGGGCAGGCAGGCCGTTGAAGTGACTCAGACTCTGGACGGATCGCTGCAGCCCCAGCATGGCCAGAGCCTGATCAAGCGCCGCCAGCAGACCCGCGTCGCTGAGGTCGTTGGTGGAAACGAAACCATCGCGATGGCCGAGAAACACCCGAATGCCAGCGCCCATGCCGAAAGCAGGGCTCACATTGGTGATCGTGTCCTGTTCAGCCAGCACCCCGAGGTTGTCGCTGCGTTCAATGAACAGCTCCACCAGATCGGCTCCGGCGGCCTGGCCCTGGCTGAGCAGGGATTCCAGCCGGCCATGCCAGCTGCCCTCATGCAGGTCAAAGGCAACGGGCACGGCTGTGGCGAGGAGAGCCTGGGTCAAGGGAGCGAGGGTTGGGAGCGATGGACGGGAGAAACATGGCCGGATGGGCCATCAGCGAATGGCCGGCTGGAACTGTTCGCTGCGAATGGGGGCCATCAGAAATAGTTTGGCCATTTCCAGCCCGTTGGCGGCCCACCAGGGCAACTTGCGCAGGGCGCGCAGCGGCGCAGGACCACTGGAGGCATCAACAGCACTGAGGTGAGCGTTGTTGCTCACCAGGCGCTCCAGACGCTGCCAGAACTTGGGATTCTCCACATCCAGCACGACGGGAAAAACGCGCGCTGACGTTTCGTTGGTTTTGGCAATCACGTACTTGTCATAGTCGCGGGCTTCGAGGCCGAGGGCTTCGTAGAACTCCTTGCGAGCCACATCGCGGACGTACATGGTGGCAAACACCGCCAGCAAAAAGAAGCGGCACCACAGACGGGCAGTGAAACCACGCACGGTATCCGGCTGGGCCTTCATCAAAGCATCAAAGAAATCGCCATGGCGATTTTCGTCCTGACACCAATTTTCGAAGAGATCAAAAATCGGATAAATCTTGCTTTCAGGGTGCTTTTCTAAGTGACGGAAAATAGCGATATAGCGCCAATAGCCAATCTTTTCGGATAGATAGGTAGCATAAAAGATGAATTTAGGCTTAAAGAAGGTGTAGGCCTTATTAGCTGTCAGAAAGCCAAGATCGAGCTGCAAGCCAAAATCTGCCATC
>CAIZOZ010000442.1 GCA_903934745.1 uncultured cyanobacterium | reverse complement strand
GCGGATGCCGCCCAGCGGTGTCAGCCCCAGCAGCTCCTGGGCCAGCCCATCCCCCAGAGCACTCCAGGGGGCGAGACCGAAGGAGCGGCCGAGTCCCTCAGCACTGAACACCACCTCGCCGCGCACCCGGAAGGCCTGCTCCAGTTGCAGCACGCGGGTGCGCAGCAGCACCCCCATCCGCACCCGGATGGGGGCACTGCGCAGGTTCACTTGCTCGATCTCCAGCCGCTGGTACACCACCCGCCGGGCGGTCAGCCGCACCCCCGCCAGCCGGCCGCGCAGCAACTCCGCCGCCGATCCCTCCAGACGGATTTCCAGATCCTCAATCGCCTCGCACTGCTGGCGCAGCCACAGCTCCAGGCCGCGGGCGAGCAGGGCCAGCATCGGGCCACCTTGCCCTGCTTCAGGCTCTGGCGATCCGGGGGGGAGTCCACTGGCAGGGGGCGAGGCTTGCTCGGGCATCCGACGCCATGGCGGCACAAGGCCCCTCCTAACAGAAGCGGCTGCGTCGCTGCAGGCGCTGGTCATTCACCATGGAGGTCCTGTTGGATCGGCGCCGATGTTGATGCTGCTTCAGGCCCTGGTGAGCCTTGGCTTCGGCGGTGGTGCCGGCTGGTTGTTGGGCCGTGGTGTGCCCCGGCTCGTGCAGCGTGCCGGTTCCCTGGCCCGCCGCAACCAGACCACCCAGCTGTTGTTCGGGGTGCTGCTGATTTCCCCCTGGGTGATCGGCATCCTGGCCGTGCTGTGGCTGCTCAGTCGCTTCGATCTGCTGCTGTTGGTGCTGGGCTACTGGGGCGGTTTCCTGCTGTCGCGCTCCCGCCGCGGTTCCTGAGGCCCATCCGGCTGGCGCTCAGTCCATGCGGGCGCGGCGGCCGGCCAGGAAGGCTTCGGTGGCCGTCACCCCGGCCAGCAGCAGCAGGCCAGCCAGGCCCACCAGTTGTTGCTGTTCCGTGGGGCCGGCGCTCTGCGGGGCCAGCAGGGCGCCGGCCACGAACCAGGCTGTGGCCAGGGCGGAGCAGATCCAGTAGGCACGCCAGCGGCGTTGATAGAGGTAGCCGCTGCCCAGGCCCGGCACCAGATTGAGCAGGGCGGCCAGGCCTGGAGATGCGGCCGCCAGCACCTGTTTGCGGCTCGGATCGGTGGCACTCCCAGCGGCACTCCCAGCGGCATTGCCGCCGGTATTGCCGGGGGGATTGGCAGGCACGGAGTCGGTAGGCACGGGATTCAGGGCAGCTCTGTTGGTGAGTGTGGCGGGGATCGCCCCTGGCCGCGGCGTTCAGGGGCCCCACAGGCGCAGCAGGTTGCTGTAACTGCGGCTGATCAGGTCGAACTCCTCGCTTTTGCCGTCCCTGGCAAACAATGAGCGCCGGGCGGTGTCCAGTTCAAACAGCAGTTCCCGCTGTTCGGCGCTGCGAATGCGGCTTTCGATCCAGCCCACCGCCACCAGCCGTTCCCCCTGGCCCACCGGTTCAACACGGTGCAGCAAGGTGCTGGGGTACACCACGGCAGCGCCTGCGGCCAGTTTGCAGCGCTCCTCCCCGGCGGGACCCTCCAGCACGAGCTCGCCGCCGCTGTAGTGGTCGGGGGGGCTGAGGAACACCGTGAAGGAGAGATCGGAGCGTCCTGCCGCCATGTAGGCATCATCGAGATGGCGGCCATAGCCCTCCCCGGGCCCGCAGCGGCTGAAGCGCAGGCTGTGAATCTTCAGGGGCAGGGCTGCCGCCTGCAGCAGGGGATCGGCCTCCAGGGCTTGCAGCACCACGGGCGCCAGCTGGCGCTGCCGCTCGCTGTCGCGTTCCAGTTGGCGGTTGTGTTTGACGCCGCGGGCATGCCAGCCCGCCGTCGCGATGCCGGCCTGCCAGGGGGTGTCGTCGGCCAGCAGCTGGGATTGCAGTGTCAGCAGCTGCTCCTGGCTGAGGAGCCGCTCGAGTTGGAAGCGCATGGTGGGCGGGCCGGCGGCAAGCGGAGGATCGACGGGACGGGCAGGCGATGGACAGGCTGCTGGTCTGCTGACCAATGAAGCCACCGCGGCGGCTGCCTGCCAGCCCCAGCCAGCCCAGCCTGCTGCCGTGCTGCTCGGTCATCAGTACGGGCTCATCGGTACGGGCCCATCGGTACGGGCCGATGGGTGAAGAGGCCGGCTGCGGCCGCTTGGTGCCCAATCGCACCGGTTGCGGTCCCATCGCGCTGGCACAGAGCAACGCCATCACCAACAATGGGCCGGTTGCCCATCCCTGTCGTCATGGCCCGACCTTCCATTGCCCTGTTCCTGGCCACCGCCGGCCTGATCGCTGGCGTTGCCGGCTGCGGACAGACCTCCCGCTCCCCAGCGCCCGAGGGCGGCGAGAGTGTGGCTCCCAACAGCTCCGCCCCGGCCCCGGCCAAATCCAAGGCTGACAAGGATGACAAGGATGAAAAAGGCGGTGAAGGCGGTGAAGGCGGAGAGGGTGGCGAGGGCTGAGCCGCGCTCGATCGCCGTGGTTGGGGCCGGCGTCGCCGGCTGTGCCCTGGTGGCCCAGTGGCGCCGGCTGGGCTGCCGGGCGCCGATCACCCTGCTGGAGACGGGACGTGGCAGCGGCGGACGGGCTTCCACCCGCCGCTCCCGTGGCGATGTCGCCCTGGCCATCGACCATGGCGCTCCCTTGTTCAACATCAGCCACGAGCCGCCGCCGGAACTGCTTGCCCCGCTGCTGCAGGGCGGCTGGATCGAGCCCTGGCCCGCTGGAGAGTCCGCCCTGGCGTTGCTTGAGGCGGATGGCGAGATTCGATCCGGCCGCGGCGATGCCCGGCTGGAGGGCAGGCTCTATCGCGGCAGCTGGGGCATGGAGGCGATCAGCGCTGGCTTGCTGGCCCTGGCGGCGGCGGCGACGCCAGCCGGCCTCCCACCCCCCCAGGTCCGCTATGGCGTCCTGGTGCAGGAATTAGTGGCCAGCCCTGGCGGCCCCTGGCGCCTGCTCGATGGCCAGGGGCAGCAGTTGGCGCAGGCCGACTGGCTGGTGCTGGCCGGCACCCTGCTGGCCCATCCCCGGGGCCCTCAGGTGTTCGGCTGGTCGGAGGTGCCCCTGGCGGCGGCGGCCCGCCAGCTCGCTGATCCCCAGCTGCAGGCGGCGCTTCAGGCCATCGGCGCCCTCGAGAGTGAAGGCCGCAGCAACCTGCTGCTGGAGATCCCGGCCGCAGCGGCTCAACCCTGGCTCGATCTGCCCTTTCGCCTGCTGAGCTTCTCGGCGGCCGCCCAACAGCGCTGGGGTCTGGAGCGCCTCTCGATCCAGCCGCTGGCGGATGGCCGTGTCGTGGTTGTGGCCCACTCCACGGCGGCTGTGGCGGCCTGCAACCTGGGGGTTCATGGCCGCGACTCCTCGGCTGGTCGGCTGCTGCCAGCACCGGCGGATCCGGCGGCGGAGACCCGGCTGATCACCAGCTTGAGCGAGGCGCTCTGGTCCGTTCTGGCCGCCGTGCTGCCGGCGGGGATCCCGATCCCATCTCTGCGGCAAGGCCAGCTGCCGCAAGGCCAGCTGATGCGCTGGGGGGCGGCCTTCCCCTCGGGCCCTGGTCTCGAGGCCGAGGCGATGGTCTGCCCGGCCAGCCGGGTGGCCCTCTGCGGCGATGCGATCGCCGGCCCTGGCTTCGCTCGCATCGAGGGGGCGCTGCGCAGTGGCGAATGGCTGGCGGAGCGGCTGCTGCAGGAGTGGGATGCCGGCGAGCCGGCCGCGGCGGAGCTCCGCCGATGAGGCTGCACTTGGCCTGGTGGCAGCGGCAAGTCGAGAGCCTGCTGATTCTGCTGATCGTCCTGGTGGCCCTCGGCGCCTGGTGGGCCGTTCCAGCCCTGGCGGCCGGGGGGCCCACGGCTGCGCCCACCATCACCACACCGGCTGCCCGTCCGTTCCCGTACCTCTGCGATGGCGAACCGCTGCTCGCCCACTACGACAACGGCGCGGTGGATGCTGCCGGCATTCCCAACAGCGTGCCGCTGGCCCCGCCCAGTCCCGGCGGAACGGCGCTGGCCTCCGGCAGCCCGGGCCCCACGGCGATCACCGTGCCGGGGGCTTTCGTGCTGCTTCGCTGGGGTGAGCTCAGCCTGCAGCTGCCCCGCACCAACGTGGCGGGAGCGCCCAGTTACAGCGATGGACGCTGGTTATGGAGCCTGGACGATCCGCAGCGGCCCCGCTTCCTGGAGCGGCGCGGTTCCGTGCGCAGCCACAGCTGCGTCAGCTTGCCGTGAGCGCCTGCTGCAGGGTGTCCAGCCGCTTGGCGTTCACCCCCAGATCGGAGTCGCCGAGGCGGGAGGCGGAGCGAGCTTGCAGGGTCTGATGGGCGCTGTCGGCGAAGAGCTCCAGATCGTCGACAAAGCCGAACAGGCGGCTGGTGGCGGTGGCATGCAGATAGCCGTTGCCGGTTTCGACGATGGCGATGCCGTCGAGGCGAAGCACCGAGGGCAGCAGGGCCGCCAGGGCTGCGGTCGGATCGGCCGTCGCCCAGTCGCGCCGGCTGCAGTGGGCGGTTGAGGTACAGGCGGCGAGGGCGCCGTTACGAACGCCCAGGTCCGCTGGTAGCGGCCCCTCGAACTGGAACAGGGAGGCTCGGACTGGCTGGACCGCAAAGAACAGGGTCAGCAGCAGCAGCAGCGCGGCGCAGCCGCGGCTCAAGCTGGCGCGAATCGGGGCGAAGGGCATGGCGGCGTTGCACTTGAACAGGGATCAGCATCGTCGCCTGGATCAGGCGATCGCCATGCTGGCCGAGTCTGCAGCCAGAGCCAGCCAGGTGTCGGCCACCAGCTGCGGTTGGTCGATATGGGGCAGATGGCCGCAGTTCTGCAGCTCCCGCAGCCGCTCGCCCAGCAGGGCCTGGGCGGCACGCTTCTGAGGAGCCCGCAGGATGCGGTCATTGGCGCCCCAGAGCACGGTCAGCGGTTGGGCGGGTAGGGGCTCGCCGCAGCCGGCGAAACCACCGGAGCGGGCAAAGCGGCGCAGCGCTTCAGCCCAGCCCGGGGTCTGCAGATGCAGGGAGGCGATTTCCAGCTCCGGTTCGGCCACGCTGGTGTCCGGGTTAGCGAAGGCACTGCGACAGAGGCCGCGCCGCACCCCAGGCAGGGCCAGGAAGCGCACCCCCAGGCCATCGAGCAGCGGCGGCACGGGCATCGGCCGGCCCGTCAGCCCCGCCGGGGAGAGCAGCAGCAGCTGGGTGATGCGTTGAGGTTGGCGCCGCGCCAGGTCCACCGCCACCGAGCCCCCCATCGAGGCGCCGATCAGCCCCAGGGGAGCGCCATCCAGGCGCTCACTCAGGGCCACCAGCAGGGCCTCGAGATGGACCAGCACGCCGCGGGGCGTGTAATCGCCGTCGTCCGGTCGGGGTGTGAAGCCGAAGCCGTAGAGATCGGGAATGATCAGGCGATGCTGCGCCGCCAGCAAGGGCACCAGGCGCCGGAACTCCAGCAGGGAGCTGTCAAAGCCGTGCAGCAGCAACAACGGTGGCCCTTCGCCCAGCACGGCCACGGGCCAGCGGTCGTCCAGTCCGTCCAGCTGCCACCACTGCACCGCCGCGGCCAGCTCTCGGCCCTGGGGATCCAGCAGGTTGGCGGCAGCGTGCTCCAGTAGCAGCTGCGAGGCGGTGTGGCTCACGAAACCCTCAGTTCGGCTGTGGTGCTCACCAGGGCCGTGAGCAGGTCGGTGGCATCAACCCGGAAGGGCAGCTGATGCAGGTCGGAGTCGTCGCGGCAGGCGAAATGGCAGGCCCGCTCCAACTCCGCGAGGCTGGCGTCGCCGAGCCCGAGGTCGGCCAGGGTGATCGGCAGGGCGAGCCGGCGGAACAGGCTGATCAACTGGCGGCGGGCCTGGGAGGCCAGGCGATTGCCGCCCACCTGCTCCTCAAGCCTGAGCTGCACCAGGATGCCGAAGCCCACCTTCTCGCCATGCAGACGGCCGTGGCTGGCGGCCAGCTGGGTGAGGCCGTTGTGAACGGCGTGAGCCGCGACCGTGCGGCAGCGGGCTCCGCCCAGGCCACCGATCAGACCCGCCGTGAGGCCGCAGGCTTCGGCCACCCGCACCCAGGCCTCGCCTCCCGGTTCAGCCAGGGCCGCCTCCCCCTCCAGCAACAGCTGATCGCGCAGCACCCGAGCCATCTGGACGGCCTGTTGCACCAGGCCGTCGCCGCTGGTGCCACTGCTCACCGAGGCCTCGTACCACTTGGCCATGGCATCGGCGATGCCGCTGGCCAGGGTGCGGGCCGGGGCCTGGCGCAGCAGGCCGTGGTCAAACACCAGCAGCTCAGGACAGCGCTCCAAGGTCACATCCGCCGTGAAGGCCCCTGCTGGGGAATAAAGATTGGCCAGGGCCGTCCAACCAGCGCAGGTGGCTGCACTGGTCGGCACCGTGATGCAGGGCAGGCCCAGGCGCTGGGCCAGCAGCTTGCCGGCATCGAGCACTTTGCCGCCGCCGGCGGCCAGGACGCCGTCCCAGCGGTTCGCTCCGTCTTGCTGCTGGGCCAGCCGCAGCAATCGCTGCAGATCCTGTTCGCAGCAGTCGTGGTGCAGCTCGGCCGTCGCTGGCTCGAGGCCGGTAGCCCTCAGCTCCGCGGCCAGCTGGCGGCGCAGCTCAGCAGTGGCCTGACTGCGGCCCAGCAGCAGGGGCCGCTGGGTCAGCCCGGCAATCACCGGCAGGGCTTGCTGCCAGGCCCCTTCGCCGCGCAGCACCTTGGCTGGCGAGATGGTGTGGAGGCAGGACGTCACGGCCATCAAACCCATCGAAAAAGCAGCATTTCAATCAAAAAATCCACCAGTTGAGCTCATGGGCAAGCTTCCCGATCGGGAGCTGATCCTCTGATCTCTAAGGCGGGTTTCAGCTAGGAACTAAAACTCAGTTCAGAGCGGATAAAACTCAGTTCAGAGCGGACAGGTAGCGACTCCAGGTTG
>CAIZOZ010000441.1 GCA_903934745.1 uncultured cyanobacterium | reverse complement strand
GGGCGAGGGAGGCCTGCGGCTGCAGGGGGCCGCGGCCCGGGCTGCCGCCTGCCGCTGGCCCCAGCCTGGGGTGTTGCCGCCGTCCGGCGCCGATCCGCTGCCGCTGCTTCCCCCGCCGGCGGGTTCAGGCTGTTGGCAACTCGATTGGGTGCCGCTGCTGCTGCGGCTGCTGGAGGCGGTGGCGGCTGGGGCGCCCGTGGACGTGGTGGCGGCTCGTTTTCATGGCGATCTGGCGGAGGGGCTGGCCACGGCCCTGGCGGCCTGGGCCGATCGGCTCGGCCTCGCCGCTGATCAACGCCGGGTGGCCCTGGCGGGGGGCTGTTTCCAGAACCGTCTGCTGTTGGAGGCCACCAGCGCCGGTCTGCGGCGCCGGGGCCTGCAGCCCTGGTGGTCGCAGCAGGTGCCTGGCAACGACGGCGGCCTGGCCCTGGGCCAGGTGTGGGCGGTGCGGCGGGGATTGGCTAGAGACTCTCTGTAGATCCCCACGCCCAAGCCCCCCTGCATGTGCCTGGCCGTATCCGGCGAGATTCTGGCGATCACGGAGCATCAGCCCCTGGGGAGCGCTGCCGGCGCCAGCGGCGTCGCTGGCGCTCCGTCCCTGCCGCTCGCCGCTGCCGATCCCCTCTGGCGCGTCGCCGAGGTGGATTTCGGTGGTGTGCGCCAGCAGGTGAGCCTCGCCTGCCTGCCCCAGGCTCGGGTGGGGGACCGGGTGCTGGTGCATGTGGGTTTTGCCCTGTCGGTGATCGAGGCGGACGAAGCACTGGCCTGGACCCGATGACACTGCCCGCTATGACACTGCCCGCTACGACACGGCCCGTTACGACACCGGGTGCGGCGCAGCCAGCCTGCCTATAAAACCAATGGCCATGCCGCTGAGCGGGGTTCTTGCCCATGACCGGCGCGACGCTGGTGACGATGGACGGCAACGAGGCCGTGGCCCGCGTGGCCTATCGCCTCAATGAGGTGATCGCCATCTACCCGATCACCCCCGCCTCACCGATGGGGGAATGGGCCGACGCCTGGAGCGCCGAGGGGCGTCCCAACCTCTGGGGCACGGTGCCGGCGGTGGTGCAACTGCAGAGTGAAGGCGGCGCTGCCGGCGCTGTGCACGGGGCGCTGCAGGTGGGGTCGCTGACCACCACCTTCACCGCCAGCCAGGGGCTGCTGCTGATGATCCCCAACCTCTACAAGTGGGCGGGGGAGTTGACGCCGGTGGTGCTGCAGGTGGCCTCCCGGGCGCTGGCGGCCCAGGGGCTGTCGATCTTCGGCGATCACGGCGATGTGATGGCGGTGCGGGGTACGGGCTGCGCCGTGCTCTGTTCCGCCTCGGTGCAGGAGGCCGGCGACTTCGCCGCCATCGCCACCCGGGCCAGCTTCAACGGGCGCCTGCCCACCGTGCACATGTTCGACGGCTTCCGCACCTCCCACGAAATCCAGAAGGTGGCGGCGATCCCCGATGCGGTGTTGCAGCAGCTGCTGCCGATCGAGCGGATCGAGGAGCATCGCCGCCGGGCCCTGAGCCCGGAGCATCCGGTGCTGCGCGGCACCGCCCAGAACCCGGACACCTACTTCCAGGGCAGGGAATCGGTGAACCGCTTCATCGAGGCCTTCCCGGCCCAGGTGCAGGAGGCGATGGCGGCCTTTGCCGCCCTCACCGGCCGCGCTTATCAGCCCTATGAGTACGTGGGGCCCGCCGACGCTGAGCGGTTGCTGGTGTTGATGGGCTCCGGCTGCGAGACCGCCGCGGAGACCCTGGAGCTGCTCCAGGCGGCCGGTGAACGGGTGGGGCTGCTCAAGGTGCGCCTGTTTCGCCCGTTTGCGGCGGCCCTGTTCGTGGCGGCGCTGCCAGCCAGCGTCGGCGCCATCGCCGTGCTCGATCGTTGCAAGGAGCCCGGTGCGGTGGGTGAACCGCTCTACCTCGAGGTGGTGGCGGCCCTGGCCGAGGCCTGGCCGGAACGGCATCCGCATCGCCCGTTGCCCCAGGTGCTGGGGGGGCGCTATGGGCTGGCCTCCAAGGAGTTCACGCCGGCGATGGTGAAGGCGGTCTGCGATCACCTGCTGGGCTGCCTTGAACCGGTTGCCTGCCTTGAACCGGCTGACGGCCAGGATCTGCGCGCCCGCCGGCCCCTGAACCATTTCAGTGTCGGCATCGACGACGATGTGACGTTTCGCTCGCTGCCGCTGGATCCCGGTTTCCGACCCGAAGGGACCGGCGCCGGCGATGCCGGTCAGGTGCGGGCGATCGTCTATGGCCTGGGCTCCGATGGCACCGTCGGCGGCAACAAGAGCACGATCAAGATCATCGGCGAGGGCACCGAGCTGTTCGTGCAGGCCTACTTCGTCTACGACTCGAAGAAGTCCGGCTCGATGACCGTGTCGCATCTGCGCTTCGGGCCGCGGCCGATCCGCTCCACCTACTTGGTGCAGCGTCCCACGCTGGTGGCCTGCCATCAGTGGGATTTCGTCGATCGCCTCGACTTGACGGCTGGCCTGGTGGAGGGCGGCACGCTGCTGTTCAACAGTCCCTTCGACGGCCCCGAGAGCTGGCGGCGGCTGCCGGCGCCGTTGCGGGCCGCGATTCGCGCCAAACAACTCGACGTCTGGGTGATCAATGCCTACCGGGTGGCCCGCGAGGCTGGCATGGGCCCCCATATCAACACGGTGATGCAGGTGTGCTTTTTCGCCGTCAGCGGTGTGTTGCCGCGCCCGGAGGCGATCGAGCGGATCCGGGCCTCGATCCGCCACACCTACGGCGCCAAGGGGGAGGCGGTGGTGGCGATGAATCTGCGCGCTGTGGAGACCACCCTCGAACATCTGGCCCGCCTCGACTGGCGCAGCCTGGCCGAGCCCTTGCCGGCGCTGGAGGCTGTGAGCGCGGACCCCCTGGCCACCGCCCCCGCCTTCGTGCGCGAGGTGATCGGCCCCTTGCTGCAGCGCAAGGGCGATGAATTGCCCGTCAGTGCGATCCCCTGTGATGGCACCTGGCCCACCGGCACGGCCCGCTGGGAGAAGCGCAACATCGCCGAGAACGTGCCGCTGTGGGAGAGCGATCTCTGCGTGCAGTGCGGCAAGTGCGTGCTGGTGTGCCCCCATGCGGTGATCCGCGCCAAGGTGGTGTCCCCAGAGGCCCTGGCCACGGCCCCGGAGGGGTTCCGCCAGGCAGCGGCCCGCGACCCTGATTTCGCCGGCCAGGCGTTCACCCTGCAGGTGTCGGCCGAGGATTGCACTGGCTGCAGCCTTTGTGTGGAGGTGTGTCCGGCGCGGGATCGCAGCGAGCCGCGGCGCAAGGCGATCAACATGGTGCCGCAGCGGCCGCTGCGGGAACAATCGAGGCGCGACTGGGCCTACTTCGAGGCGCTGCCGGAGGTGCCCCGCGCCGCTCTCAACCTGCACAAGATCGGCCAGCAGCAGCTGCAGCAGCCCTTGTTTGAGTTCTCGGGCGCCTGCGGCGGTTGCGGCGAAACCCCCTATCTCAAGCTGATCAGCCAGCTGTTCGGCGATCGTCTGCTGGTGGCCAATGCGACCGGGTGCTCTTCGATCTATGGCGGCAACCTGCCCACCACCCCCTGGAGCCGCAACCTCGAGGGGCGTGGCCCGGCCTGGAGCAATTCGCTGTTCGAAGACAACGCCGAATTCGGCTTCGGCATGCGGGTGGGCCTTGATCAGCAGCGGCAGATGGCGTTGGAACTGCTGGCGTTGCTGGCCCAGCCGGCAGCGGCTGACGCCCAGGCGCTGGTGCCCCAGGCACTGGTGCCTCAGGCACTGGTGCTGGCGATCGCCAACGCCGATCAGAGCGATGAGGCGGGCATCGTTGAGCAACGCCAGCGGGTGGTGGAGCTCAAGCGGCTGCTGCGCCATGGCCTGGAGGGGGCGGAGCGCGTGGCGGAGCTGAATAGCGTGGCTGGGTCGAACACTGCGGCGGTGTGGCCCGGATCAGCGGCGGCCCGGTTGCTGGCGCTGGCCGATGCCCTGGTGAAAACAAGTGTCTGGCTGGTGGGCGGCGACGGCTGGGCCTATGACATCGGTTTCGGCGGCCTCGACCATGTGCTGGCCAGTGGTCGCGACGTGAACGCCCTGGTGCTCGACACCGAGGTGTACTCCAACACCGGCGGCCAGATGTCGAAGGCGACGCCGCGGGGGGCTGTGGCCAAGTTCGCCACGGCCGGCAAGGCAGCGCCGAAGAAGGATCTGGGCCTGATGGCGATGACCTACGGCACGGTTTATGTGGCCAGCGTGGCGATGGGTGCCCGCGATGAACACACGGTGCGTGCCTTTCTCGAAGCCGAAAGCTATCCGGGCCCGTCGCTGATCCTGGCCTATTCGCACTGCATCGCTCACGGCATCGACATGAGTCAGGGCATGGCCCAGCAGAAGCTGGCGGTGGATTCGGGCCGCTGGTTGCTCTATCGCTACGACCCCCGCAGACAGGAGCGCGGCGAGAATCCCCTGCAGCTCGATGTCAAGGCGCCGAAGCGGCCGCTGGCGGAGGCGCTGGCCAGCGAGAACCGTTTTCGCATGCTCGGCTACAGCCAGCCGCAGCGGGCCCGGCAGCTGGCGGCTCAGGCCCAGCTGGAACTGGATCGCCGCTGGGCCCTGTATCGGGCGCTGGCGGCGCAGCCCGCCGTGCCCTCGTGATCACCATGCCTGATCTCTCCACCACCTACCTGGGCCTGCCCCTGCGCCATCCGCTGGTGGTGGGGGCGGCGGCGCCGCTGAGTGAGTCCAGCGAGCAACTGCGCGAGCTGGAGCGCTATGGAGCGGCGGCGATCGTGCTGCATTCGCTGTTTGAGGAACAGATTGAGCAGGAGCAGCTGCAGCACCATCGCCTCAGCCTGCAGGGCAGTGAGAGCTATGGCGAAGCGCTCAGCTACGTGAGCGAGCCGTCGCTGTTTCATGTCGGCCACGACCTCTACCTGCGCCACATCGAGCAGGCCCGCCGCCAGCTCTCGATTCCGGTGATCGCCAGCCTCAATGGCCACCATCCCGGCAGCTGGGTGCGCTTCGCCCGCCAGATCGAGGCGGCCGGAGCCCAGGCGATCGAACTCAACATCTACAGCCTGCCCACCGATGCCGATCTCTCCAGTGCGGCGATCGAGGCCCAGGTGGAGGAGATCGTGCGCCAGGTGCGCGCTGAGGTGAGCTTGCCGCTGGCGGTGAAGCTGGGCCCTTATTTCACCAATTTCAGTGCCATGGCCAAACGGCTCGCCGCCGCCGGTGCCGACGCCCTGGTGCTGTTCAACCGCTTTTACCAACCCGACATCGACATCGAGGCGCTGGAACTGCGTCCCAATCTGCTGCTCTCCACTCCCCACGATCTGCGCTTGCCGTTGCGCTGGATTGCCCTGCTGCATGGCCGTCACCCGCTGGATCTGGCCGCCAGTGGTGGTGTGCATCGCGGCACCGATGTGGTGCGCCTGCTGATGGCCGGCGCCTGCTGCACCCAGGTGGTGGGCGCCTTGCTGCGCCACGGCCCCCAGCGGCTCACGGGCCTGGTTGATGAGCTCGGCCAGTGGTTGCAGGAGCATGAGCACGGCAGTGTGCGCGAACTGATCGGCTGCATGAGTCAGCGCCGCTGCCCCGATCCGGCCGAGTACGAGCGGGCCCAGTACATGCGAGCCTTGCAGACCTATCCGCTCGATGACGCCACCACCGCGCCTGGACCATGGTGAAGCGGGAGCCGCAGGCTGTCATTGCCGACGCTTTGGCTGACGCCGATGGGGTGGCTGGCGCTGTGGCTGAGCTGGCGGCGGAGCTGGCCCGTATCACCACCCGGCCCTGGACCTTGATGGAGGTCTGCGGCGGCCAGACCCACGCGATCGTGCGCTGGGGGCTGGACCAGTTGCTGCCGCCGGGGATGCGCTTGCTGCATGGCCCCGGCTGTCCGGTCTGTGTCACCCCCGCCGCCAGCCTTGATGCCGCCCTGGCCCTGGCCCGCCGGCCGGAGGTGATCCTCTGCTCCTATGGCGACATGCTGCGGGTGCCCGGCTCCGCTGCCGCCGGTGGCGAGGACTTGCTCGGGGTACGGGCGGCCGGCGGCGATGTGCGGCTGTTGACCTCGCCGCTGCAGGCGCTGGATCTGGCCCGCCGTCATCCCCAGCGCCAGGTGGTGTTTCTGGCTGTCGGCTTTGAAACCACCGCGCCGGCCACAGCCCTGCTGGTGCGCCAGGCCGTGGCGCTGGGCTTGAGCAATCTCACGCTGCTGCTGGCCCACGTGCGGGTGGTGCCGGCGATGGCGGCGATCCTCGCCGACAGCGAGCATCAGGTGCAGGGTTTTCTGGCCGCCGGTCATGTGGCCGCCGTGATGGGCACCGCCGAGCTGCAGCAGCTGGTGGACCGTTGGCGAGTCCCGGTGGTGGTGAGTGGTTTCGAACCGCTCGAGTTGCTGCGGGGGGTGTGGGCCTGTGTGCGGCAGCTGGAGGCGGGCGAGGCCCAGCTGAACAATGCCTACCCGGCGGCGGTGCGTCGCGGTGGGAATCGCGACGCCCAGGAGCTGCTGGCGACGGTGTTCCAGCCCCAGGATCAGTGCTGGCGTGGCCTCGGCGTGATTGCCGGCGGCGGGCTGGCCCTGCGCCCTGCTTATCAGCATCTCGATGCCCGCCAGCGCTTCGGGCTGGTCCTGGATTCGCCTGGAGCGGAAGCTCCCGAGGTGTGCATCGCCGGCGCGATTCTGCGCGGTGTGGCCCGGCCCAGTGCTTGCCCGGCCTTCGGCAGCAGCTGCACCCCCGACCATCCGCTCGGGGCGCCGATGGTGTCGAGCGAGGGGGCCTGCGCCGCCTATTACCGCTACCGCCGCTGAGGCGACAATGGAACCATCGCCAGGACCAGAGCCTTGACCGAGCGCATCCGGCTGGCCCATGGCGGCGGCGGCACCTTGATGCAGCAGCTGATCGATCGGGAGTTTCGCTGTCTCTATGCCGATCCGGCCCTGCTGCTCCATGACGCCGCCGTGCTGGCCCTGCCCCACGGCCGTCTGGCCTTCACCACCGACAGCTATGTGGTGCAGCCCCTGGAGTTCGCCGGCGGCGACATCGGCACGTTGGCGGTCTGCGGCACGGCCAACGACCTGGCGATGGTGGGGGCCCGGCCGCTGCATCTGAGCCTGGGGCTGATCCTGGAGGAGGGCCTGGAGCTGGTCCTGTTGCGCCGCGTCATCGCCTCCCTGGCCGCCAGTGCCCGCGCCTGCGGCGTCACGATCGTGACCGGCGACACCAAGGTGGTGGAGCGGGGCAAGGGCGATGGGATCTTCATCAACACCAGCGGCCTCGGCCTGCTCGAAGCCCCTGAACCGATCGGGCCGGCGGCGATCAGGGCCGGAGATCAGCTGCTGGTCAGCGGTGATCTCGGTCGCCATGGGGTGGCGATCCTGGCGGCGCGGCATGGGTTGAAGCTGCAGCCGCCGCTGGCCAGCGATTGCGCGCCGCTCTGGCCCCTGGTGGAGCAGTTGCTGGCCGCAGGCGTGCGCCTGCATGCCCTGCGCGATCTCACCCGCGGTGGTCTGGCCAGCGCCCTGCAGGAACTGAGCAGCGCCGCCGGCCTGGAGCTGCTGGTGGAGGAGCGCGCCATCCCGGTGGCGGAGCCGGTGGCTCGCTGCTGTGAGCTGCTCGGCTTTGAGCCGCTGCATCTGGCTAATGAGGGTCGCTGTGTGCTGGTGGTGCCCGCCGCTGATCGGCAGGCGGCCCTGGCCCTGCTGGAGCCGTTGGGCGGCGCCTGGATCGGCGCCGTGGGTGAGCCGGGCCAGCGGGTGCTGCTGCGCACGGCCTTCGGCAGTGAGCGCCTGCTGGTGCCCCTCAGCGGCGAGTTGTTGCCGCGCATCTGCTGAGGGCGGCTCGCCGCTGAGCGGCCCGCCGCTGAGCGGTCCGCCGCACCTCAGACCAGGCGCGAACCGCTGGCCTGCAGGCGTTGCAGCGGATCGAACACCGCCGCGATCGTGCGGATCAGCCAGCGCCCCTGGGTCGTCACGTTCACCTTCAGGCGACCCTGGCCCTGCTCCAGCTGCACCAGGCCATCGGCGGCCAGGGCCTGCAGATCTCCCAGTTCCGTCTGGAAATCAGCCAGGGGCAGCTCCACCGTGAACTGGCACATCAGCGCCCGGATCAGGGCTCGGCGCTCGAGCACATCCTGATCGCGCACCTCCAGCCCCCGCTCCACCGGCAGCTGCCCCGCCTCCAGGGCCTGGTAGTAGGCCTTGAGATCGCGGTGGTTCTGGGCGAAGAGATGGTGGAACTGGCTGATCGCCGTTGGTCCCACCCCCAGCAGCTCCAGATCGCCGCCGGTGGTGTAGCCCTGGAAGTTGCGATGCAGAGTGCCCTGGCGGGCGGCGATCGCCAGGCTGTCGCCGCTCAGGGCGTAGTGATCCATGCCGATGGCGTCGTAGCCGCAGGCGAGCAGCAGCCGATTGGCGTTGTCGAGCATCGCCAGCCGTTGGTGCTGGTCGGGGAGATCGGCCGCGGCGATCTGGCGCTGCAGCGGCAACTGCTCGGGCAGGTAGGCGAAGGAGAACAGTGAAATCCGATCGGGTCGCAGTTCCCGCACCAGTTCGAGCGTGGTCTGGAAGCGTTCCGGTGTCTGCAGCGGCAGGCCGCAGATCAGATCGACGTTGACACTCTGGAAGTCGGCCTCGCGAATCCAGGCCATCGCCCGTCGCAGCTGCTCCACCGGCACCACCCGGTTCACCGCCGCCTGCACCTGGGGATCGGCATCCTGGATGCCGAAGCTGATGCGGTTGAAGCCGAGGTGCCGCAGGGTCTGGATCTGCTCCCGGTCCACCAGTTCGGGATTCAGCTCAATCGAGGCCTCCAGATCGGCGTCGAGATCGAAGTGCTGGGCGATCAGGTCCCACAGCTGGGCCAGCTCACCGTTGTTGAGGTAGTTGGGTGTGCCACCGCCCCAGTGCAGCTGGGCCAGACGGCGCCGTTGCGGCAGCTGGGCACTCACCAGCTCCAGTTCCCGGGCCAGGGCCAGCAGGTAGGGCGCCACCACCTTCGAACCCAGCTGGGTGGTGATGCGATTGCAGCCGCAGTACCAGCAGGCATGGCGGCAGAAGGGCACATGCACATAGAGCGACAGCGGGGCGCTGGCTGGCGTCGCCAGCTGGGTCGCCATGGCGCCGGCCCCCACCGCGGTGCTGAAG
>CAIZOZ010000440.1 GCA_903934745.1 uncultured cyanobacterium | reverse complement strand
CGGCCCAGCTTCAGTGTGGCGGGCCTCAGTGCCAATCCCAGCACCAGCGCCCAGGCCAGCAGTGGCAATGCCAGCAGCAGTGCCATGGTCTCCCAGCTCGGCGGTGGCTTGCTACTCACGATTCCCTTCGGCGGGAGTCCGGTGAATAGCTGTGGCCGCCTATCGGTCCTGCAGGAGCGCCGCAGCAAGCTCGCCCTCGGTGCCGCGTTGTTGGAGCAGGGCCTGATCACCCAGGAACAGTTTCAGCAGCTCGGCGCCTCCATTGCCCGCGACCTGGGCATCCCAGCCGCCAGCTCTTCGGACCCGGCGCCAAGGCCGGTCTACGTACCGCCGCCGCCCTTCAAGACCGGTCCAGCCACCAGTGCCACTCCCTTCAAACCTCGTTTTTCCCCCGTGGACACCGGCAGCGGGGCAGCCTCTTCTCCAGCGGCTTCTGGTGGACGGCCTGGAGGAGCCATCAAATGAGCCTCGGGCTGATGGCACGCCCGGGCGAGGCGCCCAGGTCAGCAAGGGCTCGCCGCGTTCGGAGAGAATGGTCGCCAACCACGGCAAAGCGTTGAGCGAAACCCCCACTTTTTTGATCACGGCCAGCCTCAAGGGCACCAGCCATTCCTTCCCGTGCCGTCCCGACCAGACGGTGCTGGCGGCGGCTGAGGCGGCGGCAGTGCCGTTGCCCAGTTCCTGCTGCTCGGGGGTGTGCACCACCTGCGCGGCGAAGATTGTGAGTGGCACGGTGCACCAGCCCGATGCCATGGGCGTCAAGTCGGAACTGCGGGAGCAGGGCTACGCGCTGCTGTGTGTGTCCTATCCCCGCAGTGATCTGGAGCTGCTGGCCGGCCAGGAGGATGCCCTCTATGAAGCCCAGTTCGGCCAATACCAGAAGTGAGGCTGGAGCCGCTGCAGGCTTGGTTCCAGCCTCAGCCGGGGCCGCTGTTGCCCCAGCTGAAGCCCGCTCTGCTGGCCCGGGCCCAGCAGCAGGCGGGGCCCGGGGCCCAGCTGTTGCGTTGGGCGATCACCGCCGCTGAAGCGCAGCGTGGCCTGCGAATCGAGGCGGTGTTGCTAGTGGGCCAGCCGGCCGGACAGCGGCTGGAGCCGTCGGCGCTCGGCACCCAGGCCAAGGGCCTGCCCGCGTGCGATGCCGACGGACTCCAGGCCCCTGGGGTGCCTGGAGCAGGGAACGTTGCCATCAGGCAGGGGGCACCAGGGCCCAGCTCCGATCGGGCCGCAACGGCACCCCCGGGAACGTGAGCCCTTGCCCGCCGCCCCTGCCCACCCTGCTGGTGATTCCCACCGGTGTGGGCTGTGCTCTGGGCGGCTACGCCGGCGATGGCCTGCCGGCGGCCCGGTTGCTGGCGGCGGCCAGCGGCTGTCTGATCACCCATCCCAACGTGATGAATGGCGCCGCTCTGTACTGGAGCGATCGCCGCATCCACTACGTGGAGGGCTGGGCCCTCGATCGCTTTGCGGCGGGGGACCTGGCCCTGGCACCGGTGGTCGGCCGGCGCGTCGGCCTGCTGCTGGATGCGGGCATGGAGCCGGAGCTGCGCCAGCGCCAGCTTCAGGCCGCCGAGGCCTGCCGCGCCACGCTGGGCCTGGCGATCGGCCCGGTGATCACCACCGACAAGCCGCTCGGGGTGGGCCTGAGTCTGGGGCCGAGCGGCGCCAGCTGGGGCACCCTGGAACGCCCCGATGCCTTGCTGCGTGCCGGCGAGCAGCTGGTGGCGGCCGGTGCCACCGCCATCGCTGCGGTGGCCCGTTTTCCCGAAGACCCAGGCAGTGAGGCCCTGGCTGCCTATCGCCATGGTGACGGCGTCGATGCCCTGGCAGGGGCCGAGTCGGTGATCAGCCATCTGCTGGTGCAGCACCTGGGCATCCCCTGTGCCCATGCGCCGGCCCTGGCGCCCTTGCCGCTGGATCCCGATCTCGATCCCAGGGCCGCCGCCGAAGAACTGGGTCACACCTTTTTGCCCTGCGTGCTGGTGGGATTGAGCCGGGCGCCCGATCTGGTGCCGCTGGCCGGGGGCACGACCCTTGGTGCCAGGGGGACCGAGGGCCCATGGCCCGCTCAGCCCGGCTGGCCTGGAGCTGCCGTGCCGGCGAGCGGGACTCTGCTGATGGCGTCTGCGCTCGGTGCCGTGGTGGCCCCGGCCGGCGCCCTGGGCGGTGAAGCCGTGCTGGCCTGTGCCGAACGGGGCCTCCCGGTGATTGCGGTGCAGAACCCCTGTGTGCTGCGGGTATCGGCCCAGGCCCTGGGCCTGGAGGTGCTGCCGGCGGCCAGCTATGCCGAAGCCGCCGGCCTGGTGCTGGCCCTGCGGGAGGGGATCGATCCGGCGGCACTGCGGCGGCCGCTGCGGCCGTTGGTCTGAACGTTCAGGGTCGGCTGTCGCGGCGGCGCTTCGGGCCAGGCCTCCCGCAGCGCTTCCCTGCAGGCGGGCGAGCGGGTGGCGGTGAGCGATCAGCTGGTGGCCCTTGGGCGCCTGTTGGCCTTCGCCATGGCCTTGCGTTGACGTGCAGGGGCCTCAGGGCTCAGCGCAGGCAGGCCATCGGATGCCTGGGTGCCACCCCCAGCGCCATGGCCACCCCCGGATGACAGACGGAGCCGACCACCGTGTTGAGGCCGGAGAGCAGCTCGGGCCGGTCGGTGACGGCTTCGATCAGGCCGCGGCCGGCCATGCCGACGATGTACGGCAGGGTGACACTCACCAGCGCTTCGGTGGAGGTGAAGGGCACGGCGCCGGGCATGTTGCCCACGGCGTAGTGCTGCACGCCGTGGATGGTCACGACCGGATCGGTGTGGGTGGTTTCACGGCTGGTGGCGATGCAGCCGCCCTGGTCGATCGCCACATCGACGATCACCGAGCCCGGCCGCATGCGCTGCACCAGCGCTTCGCTCACCAGGGTGGGAGCGCGGCCACCGGGCAGCAGCACGGCGCCGATCAGCAGATCGGCGCCTGGCACCAGCCGCTCGATCAGGCCGCGGCTGCTCACCAGGCTCACCATGCGGCCGCGGCGATCGGATTCCAGGGCTCGCAGCCGCTGGGGTGAGCGATCCAGCAGGAACACCTCCGCATCCATGGCGGCGGCGATGCGTGCCGCATGCCAGCCGACGGTGCCGGCGCCGAGCACCACCACCCGGGCGGGCCGCACACCGGTGCAGCCTCCCATCAGCACGCCACGGCCGCCGTGCGGCTTCTCCAGCAGATGGGCTCCCACCTGGGCCGCCAGACGGCCGGCCACCTCGCTCATCGGTGCCAGCAGCGGCAGGCTGCCGTCCTCCAACTGCACCGTTTCGTAGGCCAGGGCGGTGGTGCCCGTCTCCAGCAGCGCCCTGCCCACGTCGGGATAGGCGGCCAGGTGCAGGTAGGTGAACAGCACCAGATCCGGCCGCAGAAAGGTGAACTCCTCCGGCTGGGGCTCCTTCACCTTCACCACCAGATGGGCGGCCCAGGCCTGCTCGCGGTTCACCAGGCGGGCGCCACTCTCGTCGTAGTCGGCGTCGCTGATGCCGGCCCCGAGGCCAGCTCCCGCCTGAATCCGCACCTCCATGCCCTGGGAGACGAGTTCACGCACCCCATCGGGGGTGAGAGCCACCCGCTGCTCGTCGCGCTTGATCTCGGTGGGGACGCCGATCGTGGCCATCGGCGATGCCAGGGGTGTGCTCTGGCCCATAACTGCGATGACCGAAAGGGGGGCTGGAGCGTCGGCGCCAACCCTAGGCGCAGCCAGGGATTCAGGCTGCCGCAATCGGCATCCGCCACCCCCCCCCGAACGCCCTGCCGCTCACCTTCAGCGTTGGTGCCGCCTGGCGCCGCTTGAACTCCGCCCGCCGCAGCAGCTGATGCACCCGCAGAGCCAGATCCGGCTCGCTGCCTGCCGTGATCAGCTGCTCCGGGCTGGCCAGCCCCTCGATGTAGGCCTTCAGCAGCGGATCGAGCACGGCGTAGTCGGGCAGGGAGTCGCTGTCGCGCTGATCGGGGCGCAGCTCGGCGCTGGGTGGTTTGTGGCGGATCGCTTCGCCGATCAGCTCCCCGCTGGCCGGTAATCCCAGGGCGGCGCGGCAGGGGGCCGCCGCTGGGCTGTCGATCCAGTCGCAGAGGCGAAACACGGTGGTTTTGTAGAGATCGCCGATCACGGCCAGCCCACCGTTCAT
>CAIZOZ010000439.1 GCA_903934745.1 uncultured cyanobacterium | reverse complement strand
CTGGCCCCCGCCCTGCGCGAGGTGACCCTGAACCTGGCCCAGCTGCGCCACAGCCCCCTGATTCGGGCCGCCCATGATCTTGAACCCGGCGAGCGGCTGGATCTTTCCACCCCGCAGGGGCAAGCCTTGCTGGGCCTGCCGAATCTGCACCAGCGGCTGGTACTCGCCGGCTTGCTGATCGAAGCGGCCCTGTTCCGCACCGAAAGTCGCGGCGGCCATTTCCGCACCGATGCCCCAGCCAGCGCCCTGTTCTGGCAGCGACACACGCTGCAGCAGCGCGGCCAGAGGCCCCGAACCGCACCTGTTTCAAGCCGCTGATGTCCAGTCACTGATTTCCAGTCACTGAACTGAATCAAGCTGTGGGTTCGATCAGCCCATGCATGGACGAGCCAGACAACGAGTTGGTGCACGGCTCCGGTCTGGCGCTGCTCAGCTGGCCGGGCCGCCGTGGTGTCGGCGGAGCCAGCTGTGGGCAGCCCAGGCGGTGCCTGGGGTGGGCAGCCCAGGCGGTGCCTGGGGCAGAAAGCCTGGGCCACTTCAGGCCATCAGCCTCCCTTGAAGCCACTCAGCTCGGCCAACTTGGCCAGGGACTTCACACCGGAATCAACCTTGCCATCGATTTCCCAGGAAGGAAAGCCGTCGATCTTTTTGGAGGCGCACAGGGCTGCCTGGCTGTTGTAGCCATCTGGAGCACATTCAATGACAATGAGTTTCTCGTTGGCCTGCTTGCCGAACAGCTCTTTCTGTTCATGGCAGTGGGGGCACCAGTAAGCGCTATACATCTTGGCGCCCACCTTGGTGAGATGCTCGGCCAGAGCGAGGGTGGCGGGGGTGCTGGGAGCGGTGACCGGAGTCGGCATCCCCTTGCCGACCGATCCCGCCGGACGGCCGACGGCGGTGGACCAGCCCAGACCCAGAACGGTGACCAGCAGCGCCAGCAATACGCCGCGGACGATCAGTTGCCCCCTGTCGCTCCATTCATTGCCGATCAGACTGAGTACCAGCAGCGAGACGCTGAGCAGCGCCGACAGCACACAGAACGGGCAGAAGGCCTCGATCCGGAAGATCATCAGGCCCATCAGCAGCAGGCTGAACACCGCCATGCCGGTACTGACCAGAAACAGCCCCCACCAGCTGCGCTCGTTCAGAACGCTGCGGCTCTCGCCCTTGAACACCAGAGGCACCAGGGCCAGAGCCAGCACCGCCAGATAGGCCAGACAGCCGAACAGCGACAGGGGCTGACCGAACAGCGAACCCCAGGCGCTGTTGAGCACCTTGTCGCAATCGCCGCCACCGCCGGGGCAGAGCAGCGGACCCAGCAGCCCCCAACGCTTGAGGGTGATCGAGCCGGTATCGAGGGCGCCGATGGTGGCGAGCACAGCCATCACGATCCGCACCCAGCGGCGGCCAGGCTCATTGCGACGGCGGCTGTTGAGGCGATCGGCCAGACGGGTGGAGGTCACGGCATGGAGCAGCACTGACTGGATTCTCGCAGTCACCGTGGAGCGCCGCCGCAAATTTCATAGGGTGGTGGATTGGCCCCGACTCCGCCCCATGGGATTGCCCACCATCGCCTTTGCCCATCTGGGCTGCGAGAAAAACCGGGTGGACACCGAGCACATGCTCGGCCTGCTGGCCGAGGCGGGCTATGGGGTGAGCGCCGATGAACGGGAGGCTGCGGTGGTGGTGGTGAACACCTGCAGCTTCATCCAGGACGCCCGTGAGGAATCGGTGCGCACCCTGGTGGAACTGGCGGAGCAGGGCAAGCAATTGATCATTGCCGGCTGCCTGGCCCAGCACTTCCAACAGGAGCTGCTGGAGTCGCTGCCGGAAGCCAGGGCGATCGTCGGCACCGGCGACTACCAGCACATCGTTGAGGTGCTGAAACGGGTGGAAGCAGGCGAGCGGGTGAACCGGGTGAGTGCCAACCCCACCTTTGTGGGCGATGAACACCTGCCCCGCTATCGCACCACCTCCGAGGCAGTGGCCTACCTGAAAGTGGCCGAAGGCTGCGACTACCGCTGCGCCTTCTGCATCATTCCGAAGCTGCGCGGCAACCAGCGCTCACGCACGATCGAATCGATCGTGGCTGAAGCCCACAACCTGGCAGCCCAGGGAGTGCAGGAACTGATCCTGATCAGCCAGATCACCACCAATTACGGCCTCGATCTCTACGGCAAGCCCCGGCTCGATGACCTGCTGCGAGCCCTGGGCGAGGTGGAGATCCCCTGGATCCGGGTGCACTACGCCTACCCCACCGGACTCACCCCGGAGGTGCTCGCCGCCTACAGGGAGGTGCCGAACGTGCTGCCCTACCTGGACCTGCCGCTGCAGCACAGCCATCCCGAGGTGCTGCGGGCGATGAATCGCCCCTGGCAGGAGGGCATCACCGGCCCGCTGTTGCGACGCATCCGCGAGCAGCTCCCCGAAGCGGTGCTGCGCACCACCTTCATCGTCGGCTTCCCGGGCGAAACCGAGGAGCACTTCGAGCACCTGCTCGATTTCGTGGCAGAGCAGCGCTTTGACCACGTGGGTGTCTTCACCTTTTCGCCAGAAGAGGGCACCGCCGCCGTCGAGCTGCCCAACCCCGTACCTGCCGCCATTGCCCAGGAGCGCAAGGATCGGCTGATGGCCTTGCAGCAGCCGCTCGCCGGTGAGCGCAACGCCGCCTGGATCGGCCGCATCGTCGATGTGCTGATTGAGCAGGAGAACCCCAGCAGCGGCGCGATGATCGGTCGCTGCGCCCGCTTCGCCCCCGACGTCGACGGCGAGGTGCAGGTGCGGCCTGGACTCGGGGGACTCTGCGCCGCCCCCGGCACCATGGTGCCGGTGCGCATCCTCAGCGCCGACAGCTACGACCTCCAGGGCGAAGTGGTCGGCGCCGCTGCCATGGTGCAGGATGCCCAGCAGGCCCGCCAGGCAGCCGGTTGAGTCCAGCTGCCCCTGCCGCGTGGCTGTACCGCCATCAGCGCAATGTTTTCTTATGGGCCTCGGGCCTGAGTACCGCCGGTTCGTTTGCGGGCATCACCGCCAAGGGCTGGATCCTGCTGCATGGCAGCAGCAATCCGATCCTGCTGGCCCTCCATTTCGGCGCCCTGGCCCTGCCGGCCCTGGTGTTCAGCGGCGCCGCCGGGGTGGCCACCGATCGGCTGGGCTGCGAGAAGGTGCTGATCCGGGCCCAGTGGGGGCTGGTGGCGGGGGCGTCCCTGGGAGCCCTGGCGATCCCATTGCTGACGGGAGCGGCGCAGGTGGGCCTGTTGTTGCTCAGCACCCTCGTGGTGGGTGTCTCCAGCAGCTATGAGCTCACCGCACGCAACAAGTACTGCGCCCTGTTGGTGGAGGAGCCGGAGCAACTGGCCCCCTACCTAACGAGCTTTTCGGTGGTGTTCAACGTCGGCAAACTGGTGGGCCCACCGCTGGGCGGCTGGTTGCTGGCCCTGAGCAGCCCGACCCTGGCGCTGGCGATCGATGCGACCAGCTACCTGTTGCCGATCGCCTCGGTGCTCTGGCTGCTGCAGCCCAACCGGGCCGCGGAGCAACGCAGTGCCGGCGGGGCCACAGCCTCCCTGGCCACAGCCTGGCGGGAGTGCGGCCCAACCTTGCGGCACGTGCTGCGCTTCACCGCCGTGGCCTGCCTGGTGAGCTTCTTCCACCCCGGGCTGGCGGCGCTGATTGCCTCCCAGCTGCTGGGACCCTCACCCCAGGCCCTCGGGCTGTTCACCAGCGTGCTGGCTGCCGGCAGCATCTGCGGTGGCATGGTGCTGCAGCGCAACAGTGAGGCCCTGAGCCAGCGACCCGGCCTGTTACTGGGTGGCTGCCTGGTGCTCACCGCCCTGGCCCAACTGGGCATGGCGGCCTCCCGTGGCCTGCCGATGAGCCTGACCATGACCTTCCTGATCGGCGCCGGCACCGCCTGCCTGCTGAGCGGCACCAACCTGATCGGTCAGATCGGCGTACCGATGGTGCTACGGGGCCGAATGGCAGGCCTGGGCCAGATCGCCTTTCTGGGCGGCGGTGGGCTGAGCGGTCTGCTGGCGGCGCTGCTGAGTATGAAGGTGGGCCTGGGCACCACCTTCGCGCTGATGGGCAGTGCCGGACTGCTGCTGGGGATCAATGAGCTGACCCGGCGCAGCGGCCTGAGGCTCAGATCAATTTGACGCCCTTGAGGACCACAGCCGCAAGAAACGCGGCGGTGAGACCACCACCCACCAGTGCCAGATAGATCGCCACACCCATGACCACAACGGCGAAGAAGGAGCTGCCATTACAGCAGAAGGAAGGACGCAGGGAGGGCACAGGCGACGCGGGGACTGGCGCTGGTCACGGCAACGGCCAGCACCATGGCAGGCAAATCCAGTGGCAGCCTGCACGTCGCAAACCGCGGAGACCACTTAAGGTTGCTTGACATGGCACGCGACAGCGGCTCCCAGGACCTAACTCAGCATCCCCGAACCGCCATGCAGGCGATGAGGGCCCCTTCCCTCCTCCCCCTCAGCACTCCCCACCAGCACTCCGCATGCGCACCCTTTTCATCTATCCGGAGTTTCCCAAAACCTTCTGGAGCTACGAGAAAATCCTCGAGCTGGTGAACCGCAAGGTGCTGCTGCCACCGCTCGGCATCGTGACCGTGGCGGCCCTGCTGCCCCAAGAGTGGGAGATGAAACTCGTCGATCGCAACGTGCGCGAAGTGAGCGAAGCCGAATGGGCCTGGGCGGAGCTGGTGGTGATCTCCGGGATGATCGTGCAAAAGGCCGATATGGCCACGCAGATCGGCAATGCCAAGCAAAGGGGACTGCCGGTGGCGGTGGGTGGCCCCTTTGCCAGCTCCACCCCGGACGCGCCCGAGCTGCAACTTGCAGACTTCAAAGTGCTCGACGAAGGTGAAATCACCCTGCCGATGTTCATCGAAGCGATCCAGAAAGGTGAGTGCTCCGGACGCTTCAGCTCCAATGGCGTCAAGCCGGATGTCACCGGCACACCGATTCCCCGCTTCGACCTCCTGGAGCTCGACGCCTACGACTCCATGTCGGTGCAGTTCTCCCGGGGTTGCCCCTTTCAGTGTGAGTTCTGCGACATCATCGTGCTCTACGGGCGCAAACCCCGCACCAAAAATCCTGAACAGCTGATTGCCGAACTGCAATATCTCTACGACCTGGGCTGGCGCCGCTCAATCTTCCTGGTGGACGACAACTTCATCGGCAACAAACGCAATGCCAAGCTGCTGTTGCCAGCGTTGAAGCAATGGCAGATCAAGCGCAACTATCCCTTCAGCTTTGCCACCGAGGCTTCCGTTGATCTGGCTGCTGATGATGAACTGATGGAAATGATGGCCGAGTGTCGCTTTGACAGCGTCTTCCTCGGGATCGAAACCCCAGATGAAGCCAGCCTTTCCATCGCCGGCAAGCACCAGAACACTCGCAGCTCGCTGGAGGATTCGGTGGACCGGATCACCTCGTTCGGCATCCGGGTGATGGCGGGCTTCATCATTGGCTTCGACGGCGAGCAGACCGGCGCCGGCGATCGCATCGTCACCTTCGTGAGCAACACCGGCATCCCCGCCGCGATGATGGGCATGCTCCAAGCCCTGCCTAACACCGGCCTATGGCATCGCCTTGAGAAGGAAGGCCGGTTGATCCAGGAGCAGGCTGACGCCAAGGGCGTGAACCAGACCAACCTGCTCAACTTCGTACCCAGTCGTCCGATCCGCGATATTGCCAACGAATACGTGGATGCCTTCTGCCGGCTCTACGAACCAAACGCCTACATCGACCGGGTGACTCACTACTACACCAAGATGGGGCAGCCCCGCTGGCAGAAGTATGTGAAAGCCGCGGCTTTAGGCAAGGCCACCCTGCCCACCTGGACGGATGTGCGGGCGCTGTTGATCGTGATCTGGCGTCAAGGGGTGCTACGCGACACCCGCTGGCGTTTCTGGCGCTCTCTGCTGAAGATTGCCCGACTCAACCCCAACAACTTCGAGCAGTTCGTCGTGACCCTGGCGCACAACGAGCACTTCCAGGAATACCGCGGCATCGTGACCCGTGAGATCCAGGTACAGCTGGCCTCGTTGCCGCCCGAGCCCCCGCCAGCGCCGGTGGAACAGAGCCGCGAACTGCAGCCGGCTTGAGGTCTGCCTACGGTCGCAGCAGCGATTCAAGCCGTCTTCAATCCTGCACGTATTCGAGCCCCTCAATCAGGCAATATTCGGCCTTCTGCAATTCCCGGCCCAGGTAGAGAGCGTGGTCAAGCCGGCTGAGTGGCAGCTGGGCATCCCCCTCCGTGAGCACGATGCCGAGCTGCTTGGCGCTGCTCCCCCGATAGATCGCCAGCGGCGGCCGTGGACCGGCACCACGGCAACTCAGCACCTCACCGGTGTCTGGATCGGTGGCCAGGCCCCGCTCATCGACGCCGTTGCCGTAGTGCTCGGCCACCAGCTCGCCGGCCTGCCGATCGAGCTTGATCAGGAAATAACCGGCGGGGTCCAGGGCGATGAAGCGCTGGGACAACTCCTCATCCAGGTTCTGCCGCGGATGCATCGGATCGGGAAGGGGCATGGGGTGGATCGTAAGCCGCATGGAAAGGCAGTTCGGCGTTATCCGCCGCAATCTCCGCCAGCAGCTGCTGGTTTGCTCCAGGTAGCCAGTTGCGCAGAATGGCATCGAACTGGGGCTGACTCCAGCGATGCAGGCTGGCCCTCGGTTCGGCAATGAAGCCGCGGCGGCGCTTGTGGCGGCCACCGGCACCAGGGTCAAACAGGCGAATCCCCGCGCCGATGGCCCATTCAATCGGGGCGTAGTAACACACCTCAAAATGCAGGTTGTCGAGCTCCAGGTCGCTGCCCCAGTAGCGGCCCCAGAGAGCATCGCCACCGCGCACACACAGGGACATGGCCACTGGCTCGTGGGGATCACCCCGGTGGGCGCTGAACAGCACCAGATGCTGCCGCAGCTCAAGGGCCGCGGCTGCGAAGAAAGCCTCGGTGAGATATTTGCTGCCCCAGGCTCCCCAGCGGCTGCAGTGCTGCTCATAGAAGTCGTGCATGCGCCGCACCAGCACGGCAGGAATCTCCTCTCCGGCAAGGGGAGTCACCGTGAGGCCGGCATCGCGCACCGAGCGGCGCTCGCGGCGGATGTTGCGGCGTTGATTGGCATTGAAACTGGCCAGATAGGCCTCGAAATCGACATGACCGGGATTGGTCCACTGGCTCTGCTGATTCAGCCACAGGGCACAACCTGCCGCCTCCGCCAACGGCTGCCAGGCGGGGTCGACATAGAGAAAATTGCAGCTGAGAATGCTGTTGCGGCGGCAGAAATCATCGATCAGCTCCAGCATCAAGGCGGTCAGCTCAGCGGCGTCCTCGCCGGCGGCGAACCAGAAGCGATAGCCCTGCACCGGACTGAGCGGACTCATCCCCACCAACTTTGGGTAATAGCGGAGGCCGAGCTGGCCGGCCACCTGGGCAAACGCCTGATCAAAGACGAACTCGCCGTAGCTATGGCCTTTGAGATAAAGCGGCGCCACCGCCACCAACTGCTCGCCGCGCCACAGCCCCAGATGGCAAGGCTGCCAGCCCTGGCGCGGCACGATGCTGCCGCTCGTCTCCAGCAGCTGCAGCCAATGCCAGTCATAGAAAGGCAGCGTTGTTGCGCTTGCCGGACTGCCCTGCGGGCCCGCCAGCAGCTCTTGCCACTGGTCTTCGGGCAACTCAGCCATGGCCTGATGCCAGCGCGCCTGGAGCTCGGCCATGGGCAGGAGGGGCGCAGAGGGTCACAGAAGGCGCAAAACTAACGAAGCCATCTCTGCGACCGAGCCCCCAGCCCATGGGCCAACCGCCACCATTCGCGGCGCTGCTGCTCTCCATCCTCGGGGTGGGGGCGTTGGCCCAACCCCTGCCGGTGCGTGCCGGCGTGCTGGGGCCGGTGCTGATGCTGCTGCGACCCCAGCTGGAGCAGCGGCTGGCCGCCGCCTGCGTGACCGCCGCCGCTGGCGAAGACAAGGAACTGGCCAGCCATCTGCAGGATCCCTGCCGCAAGCTGGCAGTGCCCACCAGCAAGTGCCTGATCGAAGAAACCGACAACACCGGCCGCGGCCTCGGCGTGCTCACCGAAATGCTGGGGGGCCGCTTCGGCGATGACAGCGAGGTGGTGGTGAAACGCTGCCTGGCCCGACTGCTGGGCCTGCCGGCCGACAGCCTGCGGGAGGTGCCCTTGCAGGATCTGGCCCGACGCTTCGGCAATCGCAACCTGCTGCAGGGCAGCAAGCCCTAAGCCCGGCGGTAG
>CAIZOZ010000438.1 GCA_903934745.1 uncultured cyanobacterium | reverse complement strand
TCTGCTGGTGTCCCATGCGGGAACCCGCTGCCCTTATACCTTGCTGACGCTGAAGTGCTGCGTCGCAAGCGGGGCAGGGGGCGCCGCGCAAACTTAATAATGTTTCCTGCATCCCATTTGGGAACCTGCGCTCCAGGTCTTTTGCATCAATGACCTGCATCAAGAGGGGGGCGGTTGACCAGTTCCCGTACCCGCGCTTCCAGGCGAGGCATCTCCAGCCGGCGGCCGTAGGTCTGCAGGTGCACCGCTGGTGAGTGGCCCATCAAGGCGGCGCTCTCGCGCACATGCAGCCCTAGGTCGAGGCCCAGCCGCAGGGCAAAGGCATGGCGCAGCCCGTAGGAGGTCAGTTCCGAAGGCAGCTCGGCGGCAATGGCCTGGCGCTGCTGCAGACGCTTGAGCTGCTGGCTGAGCACTTCGCCAGGCGAGCGGTGCTGCACCACGCAGTCCGGCAGTCCGTAGGTCAAAAAGCGATCGACAAGCTGCTGGCAATCGGCCGGCCAGCCAGCGGGGGGAACAGCGGGTACGCGGCGTTGGCCCGTGCTGCCCCGGCTATTGCGCGTGGCATGGGAGACCACAGCCACGGGGTGCCCTTGCTCCTTGAGTAGCACCAGACCTTTGAGTTCAGCAGGGCGCAGCCCAAAGGCCACCAGGCAGTCCCAAGCCACCAGGTCGGCCGCTCCAAGACGAAGGCTGGCCTCGACGCGCGCGCGTAGCTCGGTGATCTCCTCGTCACTGAAGGCGCGAACACCTTCCGGGGGCGCCACAGCCTTGCCATTGCCGCGCAAGGGCGCCAAAGACTCCGGCCAGGGCCAGCCAGCTGTCTTCCACAGCTGCCGGTAGCGGTTGAACGCCATCTGGCGTGAGCGGCTGTTGGGAGCCCAGTGCCGCAGGGTGGTTTCCAGCAGCTCCTCGTCGAGTAGCCAGTGCCGGTTGGCCGCTTGCTGCGTGAGCTTCCCGTAATAGGGAAGGTAGGTGCGCTGCCAGGTGGAGATCCCCACCGTCTCCCCGAGCAGTCCCTTCTCAAGCCGCAGGATCACCTTGTTCAGTTCCTCCGGGCGTAGCCGGCGCTCATTGCCTGCGGGGAGGCAGTCCTCCGGGTCTGGCCAGCGCCAGGTGCCAGCCATGACCGCTTCATGGATGGCCATTGCTTCTGTGAGCGCTTCTGAGGTCTTGTCGGGCGCCGCGCTGGTCTGCAGGGTGACGGCCCGGACCTTGGGAGCCGCTGCTGCAGGTTCATCAGGGCGGAGCGGCAGCTCGGCGCTCAGCACCCGCAGGCGGTCGTGGTGCAGCTGGAGAAACCAGCCACCCCGTCCGCCACGACTGCGCTTGAAGCTGCGGGAGAGGTCCTTGAGCCACGGCGGGCTGGCCACGGGTCTTGGGTAAAAACTGGGTAAAAAATAGTCCGATCTCGACGGTTTCAGGCGGTTTTGAGCCGATCCAGTCGGATCAGCCCCTCTCCTGAAAGCCCCTGCGGTGACTGGTCTAAACCCCTGACACCGCTTGGCTTTTGGTAACGCCCCCTGTTGGATTCGAACCAACGACCGGCTGCTTAGAAGGCAGCTGCTCTATCCAGCTGAGCTAAGGGAGCTGGGGTGATGCCTC
>CAIZOZ010000437.1 GCA_903934745.1 uncultured cyanobacterium | reverse complement strand
GTGCTCAAGGAGTGTGAGGCTTGGGAGCAGGATTCTCTGCTGCCGCTGGCCCAGCAACGGATCGAGCTGGATCTCGATGATGGCGTCAAGGTGAACTACCTCAAGCTCCAGGACGTGCTGGCGCCGATTCCGGGGCTGGCGGCGAAGGAGGAGTGAGCCATGCTGGACCCGCAGGCGGACGATGCGACGAACCCAAACCCCGTGGAACAGACTCCAGCGACAACTTGTGCTGATGCCTGCTCCTATCCAGGTGCGCGCTGGTGGCGATTCGACTTTCATACCCACACACCAGCATCCAGAGATACAGCCTGGTTTCCCCTGGTTGGGACTGAGCAGGAGCTCACCCCAGAGGCTTGGTTGGCCAGGTACATGGCCGCTGAAATCGACTGCGTGGCGATCACCGATCACAACACAGGGGAGTGGGTCGATCGCTTGAAGCTTGCCTATCAGGACATGGAGGTTGCTGCTGGTCCAGGCTTTCGGCCTCTCACCCTATTTCCTGGTGTTGAAATCTCAGTCCAAGGTGGCATTCATCTTCTGGCTATCTTCGATCCAGAGTGCCAAGGCGTCGATATTGAAAGACTGCTGGCACAAGTAGAATACAATGGTAATCCTGGCTATAGTGATGGCGTCACCGCCAAAGGCATTTCCGAGACAATTAGGATAGTTAAGAATGCTGGAGCCATTCCAATCCCAGCGCACGCAGACCAGCCTGGTGCCAATGGGAAAGCGCTGTTTGCCATCCGCGAGGGAACAGCTGGAGGAAGCCAGATCGATTCCAATACCCTGGTCAGAGTTGTTGATGAAGGAGGCCTGTCCGCAGTCGAGTGGATTGATCTTTCTCGTTCATATCCGACTTGCGTAGCCCAGCAAGCTGCTTTGCTCGCCAAGGTAATTGGGAGCGATTGCCATAACTTTCGTGCCACGAATAGGCCGGGATCAAGGTGGACATGGATCAAGATGCAGGCACCCACGCTTAAAGGGTTGCGTTTGGCATTGCTGGATGGCGCCCCACATTCAGTTCAGCGCTGGGATGATCCGTCCCTGGCAACACAGCAAGGGGTCTCAGATCCGTCAAGAGCTCCCTCGCTATGGCTGACCAAGCTGAGCATTGAAAATGCCCGTGCCATCGGCTTGGGACGTCCTGCTGAACTCCAGCTCAATCCCTGGTTCAACGCCATCATCGGCGGCCGAGGCAGCGGCAAATCCACCTGGGTGCATGCCCTCAGGCTCGTATTGCAACGCGCCGGCGAACTGGAACGCCTGGGCCCGAATTCGGAAGCCTCGCGGCAGTTCGCTTCCTTTAATCAGGTGTCGGGCGCTCCCGGCCAGAGCGCAGGCGGGCTGCGGCCGGACACCTTGATCGAGCTGGAGCTTGAGCGTGATGGTGTGCCCCATCGCTTGCGTTGGCAGCCCGATCTAGCCCAGGGGCATGTGGAGGAGCAGATCGCTGGCGACGAATGGCAGCCTTCCGCGAGCCAGGCCATCACTGCCGAACGCTTTCCCATTCAGATCTTCTCCCAGGGGCAGATCGCCGCACTCGCCGATCAAGGGCGCTCCACCTTGCTCGAGCTGATCGATCAAGGTGCGCGCTTGGCGCCCCAGAGCCGCCGCATCGAAGAGCTTCGGCGCACCTACCTCAGCCAGCGAGCCCGCTTGCGGGAGCTGGAGGGGCGCCTCGCAGAGCGGGCAGAACGGGAACGGGAGCTCAGCGAGTTGCGACGCAAACTCGCAGAACTGGCCGAGCTGGATCCAGGCACTGTGCTGGCCGATCAGCAACGCGCCGTTCGCCAGCGCCGCGAACTCGACCGTGCTCGCCAACACCTTGAGCACCTGCCGGTCGGATTGGAGCAGGTGGCCTCCGAGCTGCCGCTGGATGACTGGTCAGCTGAGATGTTCGACCCAGAACGCGACGCCGATGCGCTGGCCTGGCGGCAGGAGATCGATGCGCTGCTTCTGGCTGCAAGGACTCAACTGCAGCAGCTGGCTGCCGCACTTGGGCGTCATGGCCGGGAACAGTCTCAGCATCCAGGCTTCGTGGCCTGGCACACCCGTGCCGAAGCCGTGGACCGGGCAGCGCAGCAGCTGCAGGCTGAGCTGGCTGAGAGGGGTCTGGCCGATCCTGGCCTGATGGGGCACTGGCTGCAGGAGCGTCATCGCCTCGAAGCCCTGCTGCAGGAGCTCGATGGTGTGGCACTGGAGCATCAGGCCCTGGAGCAGGCCAACCAAAGGCAATGGCAGACGCTGCTTGAAGCGCACCAGCAACGCAGTACCTCCCGACAAGCCTTTCTCAATGGGGTGCTCCAGACCAACGCTTATGTGCGGATGGAGGTTCGTGCCTTCGGCCACGACTCAGAACTGTTCAGCGCCGAACTACGACAGCTTCTCGACCTGGATGGCAATGGTTTTGAGAACGATCTCAATGCTCTGGTGGATGTGATGGTCGCTGGAGACGACCGGCTTGTGGCGATGGCGGCGGTGAAAAGCACCTTGCTGAATGAGCAGGCCGTGCCTTCATCTGGCGGCAAGTTTCGCAAGAATCTCAATCGGAAATTGGAGCAGCCAAGCTTTGCCGATGCCATTCGCTGCTGGGTGCCGGCCGATGACCTGCAGATCACTTATAGCCATCGCGGCAATGGACGTGATTGGACACCGATTCAGCAGGGATCGCAGGGACAGCGGGCCTCTGCACTTTTGGCGTTTCTGCTGTCCTTCGGAGACGGCCCCCTCGTGCTGGATCAGCCGGAAGACGACCTCGATAACAAATTGATCTCCGAGCTGGTGGTGGCCCAGATTCGCGCCAATAAGATGCGCCGTCAATTACTTATTGTTACCCATAACCCCAACGTGGTTGTCAATGGCGATGCGGAGCTGGTCACGGTGATGGACTACGGGAATGGTCAATGTTATGTGAGCGGCTACGGAGCCCTTCAGGAGAACGAGATTCAGGAGCAAGTTTGCGCTGTGATGGAAGGCGGGCGCGAGGCACTGGCCCGCCGATGGGCTCGACTCGGGCGGGAGGCGTGAGATGAGACTGAGCCGAAATGAACTGATTGCAAAGCTCAGCCTGGGTGAAGACAGCCTCCTGGAATGCAAAGAGGTTCGCTTTTCCGGTGCATCGGTGCGAGGCCCCTCACAAAATGATCTTGCCGATGAGCTAGCAGCCTTCGCCAACAGCAGGACCGGGGGCACCCTCTTACTTGGCATTGATGATAAGACTCGCGATGTCCTGGGAATCCCAGTTGATCGCCTTGATCTCGTCGAGGCCTTGGTGCGCCAGGCCGTTGAGGACAGCATCAAGCCGCCGCTCGCCCCAGTGATTGAGCGGCTCACGCTGCCCGATTCCCTTGGCGTGGAACACGCCATCCTCCGAGTTGACATCGCACCCAGTCTGTTCGTGCATCAGAGCCCCGCTGGCTACTTGCACCGGGTTGGCTCCTCGAAGCGACCCATTCCGCCTGACTACTTGGCGCAGCTGTTTCAGCAGCGCAGCCAGAGCCGCCTGATCCGATTTGATGAGCTGCCGGTTTTGTCTGCCCAATGTGAGGATCTTGATGCCACGTTGCTCGAACGTTTTCAGCCTCAGTTATCAACTGATGCCAATTGGCAGTCGAAGACAGGCCTGGTGGTCCAAGCAGACGACGGATCTCTCCACCCTTCCGTGGCAGGAATACTGCTTACCAGCCTCAATCCCCAGCAATTCCTGAGGGGCGCTTACATCCAGGCTGTTGCCTATGCGGGTACCGAGGTAGCGCCCCAGGGAGAGGATGTCATGTACCAGCGTGACGCTGCCGATCTCACAGGCCCATTGGATCAACAGATCACAGCCGCCTGCAGGTTTGTGGCTCGCAACAGCCGCACGGGAGCTGCGAAGACGCTGGAGGGAGGCCGGATTGATCGCCCACAGTTTGATGCTCTGGCTGTGTTCGAAGCCATCACGAATGCCGTTGCCCATCGCGATTACTCCATCCCCGGCAGCAAGGTGAGACTCCGCCTCTTTGATGATCGCCTCGAAATCTTTTCGCCAGGCATGCTGCCAAACACGATGACTCCTGAAAGCTTGCCGCTCCGTCAGGCTTGCCGCAATGAGCTGGTCGCCAGCCTGCTTGCCCGTTGTCCTGTAGAGGCTGCTGCAGGTGTCAGCCATCGCCGCTACATCATGGATCGTCGCGGCGAAGGTGTGCCCTTGATTCTTTCGCGAACACTGGAGTTATCAGGGCAGCTTCCGCATTACCGCCTCATTGACAACAACGAGCTGCTGCTCACGATTCCTAGTGCTCTGTGATGTTGACCTTGCTGAGCACGACCCCGCCGAGGCAGGGCCTCAACAGCTCCGGCCTCAATCAGTTGCTGCAAGGTCTGCGACACCGAGGGTTGCTTCACCTGCCACAGCTCCACCAGCTGGGCTTTGTCTATATTGCGCCCGCAGGGTGGCCTGAAAGAAGGGCGAGGAGCGCAGGTTGTAGAGGCCCCAGAGGTTCGGCAGCGCCATGGCGCGAAGTATTGGCCAATCTGGCAATACCACCAGCCAATCCCCCCACAGGGCCACTGCTAGCGTTGATTGCAGTGCAATCACCCCCGCGCCGATGGCCTCCCTCACCATCCGCAACCTCGACGACGCCCTCAAATCCCGCCTGCGCCTCCAGGCGGCCCGCCATGGCCGCTCGATGGAGGAGGAAGTGCGGATGATCCTGCGAAACGCCGTCGATGCTCAGGCCCCGGCCGTGGCCGGCGCTGCTGGCCTCGGCAGCCGCATCCACGCCCATTTCGCCGATCTGGGCGGCGTCGAGTTAGAGCTGCCGCCGCGGACCTCCAGCCCTGAACCCGCTGACCTTGCCTGAGCCACCAGCGATGGTTCTGCTCGACACCAACGTGATCGCTGAGCTGATGCGCCCCGAACCCGAAGCGGCTGTCCTGGCCTGGGCCGACCAGCTCGACCCGGACGCGGTGGGGATCACGGCCATGAATGAAGCCGAGATCCTCCATGGTCTGGCCCGGCTCGCTGATGGCCGGCGCCGTGCCGCCTTGCAGCAGCGCTGGGACAACCTGGTGGCCGACCTGTTTGCCGGGCGTGTCGTCCCCTTTGATCGGGCGGCAGCCCATTGGTATGCGGCCCTGCTCCGGCAGCGCAGCCGCATCGGCAGGCCC
>CAIZOZ010000436.1 GCA_903934745.1 uncultured cyanobacterium | reverse complement strand
GCCACCGTGACGCCGCCGACAACAACCGAGTCGTCCTCCAGCTGAACCCTGCACCGACCCCAGTCGCCGGCTGGGGTCAACGACCAGGCCTGCGGGTGCGGTTGCCTACCGACCAGAGGCTGCACTGCCCCTGCTGGAGCAGCAGGTGGTCGGCGAGCACCAGGGCCAGCTTCGCCTCCACCATCGGCACGGCCCGCGGCAGCACGCCGGGATCATGGCGGCCTTTGGCTTCGAGGATGGTGGCGGCGCCAACAGGCTTTGTCGAGACCTGGATCAGGCCAGCGACAAGACCTGGGAGCGTGGCTGAAGGGGCTCCGATCGGCGGCATGGGGCCGCCCATGGGCCGGCTCAACCGCCGCGTTCCTGGTCGCTGTTGCGCAGGCGGATCTATGGCTTGTTGCTGATGCGGGAACGCCAGCCAAAGGCCATGCTCCGTCGTTGGTCGCTGCGCAGCAGGGCACCAGAGAGGAAGGCGCAGCCGGCTCCGTAGAACAGCGCCGAGATGGCGATGCGGATGGTTTCCTTGATCAGCCGATCCGGCTTGAATGAGGCCTGGGCCCGGGCCAAGTCGGCGGTACAAACAGGAAGGTCACCATGGAGCAGCCTGGTCAGATCACGCGCCACCACGGCGCCGCCAGCACATCGGGTGTGAGCCATTCGACGCTGTTGCCGGTATGCAGCAGCAGGCCCGCTCGGGCCTTGTTGCCGTATTCGGCGCGGAAGGTGCGCAGGTGGGCGCAGTCCGCCAGCCGCGGCGATGCCGTCGCCTTGACTTCGATCGGCAGCAGCTTGTTCCCCGCCTCGATCACGAAATCCACCTCCTCGCCGATGGTCGTGCGCCAGTACCCCAGCTCCGCCCGGGCGACGCGTGCGTCGCGCCACGCCAGTAGGTCTTGCAGCACAAGGTTTTCGAGATGGGAACCTTGCGGTTCCGATCCGCCCAGGTGCAGCGCGATGCCGGTGTCGCCCCAGAAGAGCTTTGGGGCCTTGATCAGCCGCTTGGTGCGGTTCACGGCATAGGCCGGCAGGCGCACCAGCAGGTAGGAGGTTTCCAGCAGGTTCAGCCAGCGGTGCACCGTGGGTTGCGGCAGCGCCACGTCGCGCCCCAGCTCGGTCTGGTTGAGGAGCTGCCCCAGGCGCAGGCAGGCCGCCTGCATCAGCCGGCGGAAATCCGGCAGTGAGCTGATCGTGGCGAGGTCCTGCAGGTCGCGCTCGAGATAGGTGCGCACGTAGCCGTCGAACCAGATGGCGCGCTCGGCGGCACTGCTCAGCTCGATGGCCGGTGTGGGAAAGCCGCCCCGGTGCGCCAGCGCCCGCCAGTCCTCCTCGTGCTCGTCCCCGCCGGCCAGCAGGTCGCGCCATCCTTCATCGGGCGTGTCGAGCAGCTCCTCCCAGCGGCCGGCCTGCCCCAGCCCGAGCTGCTCACGACGGGTCATCGGCCAGAGGGTGAGATAGCTGGCGCGGCCGGCGAGCGATTCGGACACTTGCCGCATCAGGAGCAGGTTCGCTGAACCGGTGAGCAGGAAGCGACCAGCTCTGCGGTTCCGATCGATGGCCCGCTTCACGGCGCTGAGCAGCCCTGGTTCGCGCTGCACCTCGTCGAGTGTGATCGGCTCGTTGCCTCCCACCAGCACCTCCGGATCGCGCCTGGCGGCATCGAGCACGTCGAAGTCATCCAGCGT
>CAIZOZ010000435.1 GCA_903934745.1 uncultured cyanobacterium | reverse complement strand
TGCCTGCCACCCCAACACCGGCCCCGGAGCGAAGGGCGGCGGCGGCTGGCCGATGCAGGCCACGGCGCAGCCGTGGCACGCTCTGGACGGCCGTCGCCGACCGGAGCCCTGCGGCGTCTGCTCAGGCCATCGGGCCAGCCTCCAACAAGGCCTTCGCGGACCTGAAGGCGGCATTGCAACGACAGCTCTCGACACGATCACGACGGATAGGATGTACTAGTACATCCCGGTTGGCCATGACGACAACACGGCTCTTCCGCAACGGCAACTCCCAGGCCGTGCGTATCCCGGCCGAGCTCGCCTACGAGCGCAGCGATCTGGAGCTGGAGATCGAGCGCTGCGGCGATGAGCTGCGCATCCGACCGGCCGGCCGCCCCATCACCGGTGCGCTGGAGGCGTTGGCAGCCTTCTCGCCCTCGTTCTTTGCGGAGGGCCGCGAACAGGACGAGCAGCAGGAGCGGGAATCGCTTTGAGCCTCAGGACCCGCTATCTGCTTGACACCAATATCTGCATCTACCTGATGAAGCACCAGCCCCCGCAGGTGGCGGAGCGGTTCTCCGCTTGCAGGGTCGGAGAGGTGCTGATCTCGGCGATCACCGCCGCAGAGCTGGAGTACGGGGTAGTGGCCTCCGGGGTCGATGCAGAGCGCAACAGCGCCGCCCTGGCTCGCTTTCTGCTCGAGGTCCCCGTGGCGCCCTTCGATGGGACAGCCGCCAGGGTCTACGGGGCCGTCCGCTTGGCGAGCCGGGAGCGGCGCAGGGATGCTCTCGACAAGCTGATCGCTGCGCACGCCCTGGCGCTGGACATCACCCTGGTGACCAACAATCCCCGCGACTTCGTTCCCTACGCCGGCCTGAGAATCGAGAACTGGGTGGACTGATCCCAGGGCAAAGTCTGCTCAGCCCCAGGGGACGTCGAGGAACTCCACCAGCAGCACACCCCGGTGGGTGCCGTGGATCTTCACCAGGCCCGCTTTGGCGGCCTGCTCCATCCCGGAACGCTCCTTGCGCACCTGCTCGGCGCTGGCGAGCACCCTCACCCAGCCACCGGTCATGAAGTCCTCGCTGTCCGTCTCGAAGTGCTCCAGCCGCCGGTGCTGGTTGTTGTTGCGCTCGCAGTACAGGCCTCCTCCTGTGGGGTCCGTTCCTTCTGCCACACCTGATCCACCATGAGCTTCCCGATCGCCAGCGGATCCAGCGCTGCGGCATCGATGGCCTCACCGCCGAGCACCAGCGGGTTGCCCGGGTCGTCGCGGTTGTCAGAGACGATCAGACGGGGGCTCATCGCCTGGTAGCCAGAGGACGTCGACCAGGATCTTCATCGGTTCTCGTCAGCACGACGAGCCGCTGCCAACAACGGATGGATGTGGCACTCCGAACGCGATTAACGATTGAAGCGACGTTCAAGCTGATACCAAGCCGGCTCCAGAAGAATCTGACGACCCCTGAAGCGGAACCGATCAGCGCCCTGGACCCTGAGACGCAAGCGAGCCATCCCAGACACCTCCC
>CAIZOZ010000434.1 GCA_903934745.1 uncultured cyanobacterium | reverse complement strand
GCTTAAATAGTCAGCGAAGTTCGTCCGACGCTGGCGACCGTTTCCCTCCCTGTCCTGGAATCGCAGCTCGCGAAACCTGAGACAGGGACAGAACGGTCCTCTCCGGACAGCCTCTGAACAGGTTTACTCTGTAAATCTGTTCACTTTATGGACCCTCCGTATGTCTAGGGTGATCGACGCTCAATCCAGTTCCACGCCTGCAGAAGCGAGCAGCCCAAGCTTCGATCATCCGTCTCAGTCTGAGCAAATCCCCGCCAAACGTTCGCGAAGGCGATCCAAGCGTCGCGAGCTGTTTTGCCCGCGCCATCCCGATCAACGATTATTCAGTGTTTCAGCTAAATATCATCTATACGTCACAGAGGTTAGTCAGTTGATGCTGCGCGGCCTCAGCAAGCGCAAATCAGACGAACTCTTGGCCGCCTTCAATCGCGTTTTGCCGCTCACCGGTGAGTGGATTGAGTGCTTTTGGTGCGAGCACTGCCAAGCGTCCCGTTGGTGGTATGTCAAGCGCCATGAGGATCAGGACTACACCCTCAGCCCTGTGCCGCGAGAGCTCTGGGAGCAGGCCACCGGTGTGATTCGGGTCGAGGGCAATCCCACCGTGAGTGATTTCAGTCGTCGCCATGCCAGGGCAACTGGCGTCACTGGCATGCGCCAGTACCGGTTCATCTGAATAATTCGCCCGCACTTCGCCCGCATCTCGCCCGCTCCACATCGCCAGCTGGCATAGTTGATGAATCCCGGCTTATCTTCCCAGTTCCCGCACCGATGACCAAGACAGCCCTGATTACCGGCATCACCGGCCAGGATGGCTCCTACCTAGCTGAGTTGCTGCTGGAGAAGGGCTATGTGGTGCATGGCATCAAGCGCCGGGCCAGCAGCTTCAACACCGACCGCATTGATCACCTGTACCAGGATCCCCATGAGCGCGATCCCCGTCTGGTCTTGCACTACGGCGATCTCACCGACAGCAGCAATCTGATTCGCATCATCCAGCAGGTTCAGCCGGATGAGATCTACAACCTCGGTGCTCAGAGCCATGTGGCAGTCAGCTTCGAGAGCCCCGAGTACACCGCCAACAGTGATGCCCTCGGCACCCTGCGGGTGCTGGAAGCCGTGCGCATCCTCGGTCTGACGGCCAAGACCCGCATCTATCAGGCTTCCACCTCCGAGCTCTACGGCCTGGTGCAGGAGACCCCCCAGAAGGAAACGACTCCCTTCTATCCCCGCAGTCCCTACGGCGTGGCCAAGCTCTACGCCTACTGGATCACGGTCAACTACCGCGAGAGCTACGGGATGTACGCCTGCAACGGCATCCTGTTCAATCACGAAAGTCCGAGGCGTGGCGAAACCTTCGTCACCCGCAAGGTCACCCGCGGCCTGGCCCGGATCGATGCCGGCCTCGACCAGTGCCTCTACATGGGCAATCTCGATTCACTGCGCGACTGGGGCCACGCCCGCGACTACGTCGAGATGCAATGGCGCATGCTGCAGCAGAGCGATCCGCCTGAAGATTTCGTGATTGCCACCGGCCGCCAGGAATCGGTGCGCCGCTTCATCGAACTGGCCGCCGCTGAATTGGGCTGGGGCGGAATCAACTGGGTCGGCGAGGGGATAGCCGAAACCGGGGTGCGCAGCGACAACGGCACCACGGTGGTGCGCATCGATCCGCGCTATTTCCGGCCGGCTGAAGTCGAAACCTTGCTGGGGGATCCGGGCAAGGCGCACCGCAAGCTGGGCTGGAGCCCCACCACCACCCTCGAGCAGCTGGTGGCCGAGATGGTGGCCAGGGATAAGGAGGAGGCGGCGAAGGAAGCCTTGTTGCGTCGCGAGGGTTTCCAGGTGGTGGGATCGATGGAAAATCCCCCCCAGGTGCTGGCTCCATGAATGGCGCCCCCCTGAGCAGCCCTGGAACCAGCCCCCTGATCACGTCCAGCGATCGCATTTATGTCGCCGGCCATCGCGGCATGGCCGGGGCGTCGATCCTGCGGCGGCTGCGGGCCGGTGGCTACCACCAGCTGCTGAGTGCCAGCCATCAAGACCTTGATCTCACCGATCCGCAGGCCACCGCTGCCTGGTTCGACGCCGAACGTCCCGATGTGGTGGTGCTGGCGGCAGCCCGGGTCGGCGGCATCCTCGCCAATGCCACCTATCCAGCTGATTTCCTGCTCGACAATCTCAAGATTCAGCAGAACGTCATCGAAAATGCCTGGCGCCACGGTTGCCGGCGTTTGTTGTTCCTGGGCAGTAGCTGCATCTATCCCAAAGTCGCCGAGCAGCCAATCCGTGAGGAGGCCCTGCTCACTGGTGCCCTGGAGCCCACGAATGAGTGGTACGCGATTGCCAAAATCACCGGAATCCAGCTGTGCCGGGCCCTGAGGCAGCAGCACGGCTTCGATGCGATCAG
>CAIZOZ010000433.1 GCA_903934745.1 uncultured cyanobacterium | reverse complement strand
GCTGCCGCCTGGGCCGGGCCGGCGGACCATTCGACCACCCTCGCCCCAGTGCAGCCAGCACCGAGTGTCCCCAGCCGGCGCCAGCGGGGAGCGGGCTGAAAACGCCTGAGGCCCAGCCGATCCGCTGCCGAGCCAAGAGCACCATGGGGCAGAAAAAATCAGTGAAGGCTTGGCTCCTGAGGTGATCCCAGGCCAAGCAACGGAATCGGCTGGCCAGCTCCAGGCAGCCGCCCCTCAGCCGACGAGAAGCCCTGGTCCGATCAGATCAGCGCCTGGATCCCATCCGCCTGCCGATGTTGTAGGTTCCCATTTACGCGGCGGGCGTCGCCAAGAGGTTAAGGCAGTGGCTTGTGGCGCCACTATTCGGGGGTTCGAGTCCCCTCGCTCGCCCTTCTCTTTGGTCCGGTGTCTCTGGCACCGGACCTGTTTTTTTGCTCCCTGCAGCGGGGCCGGCTTGCTGCTGGGCTGAGCGCTGAGCTCAGCAGCCCGCCTGCAGCAGGGCATCCAGCAGGCCGCAGCCACCGGCTCGCACCGGGTCGTGGCAAGGCAGGCCGGTGTGGGCGGCCGTGGCGGCCAGCGCTGCAGCCGCGGCCTCAGCGTCGAGATGGCCGGTGTTGAGGGCGATGGCCCGCACCCGGGGAGGCTCCGAGTTGGCGTCATGGGGACGGGCCAGGGCCGCCATCGCCTCCAGGGTGGCGATCAACGCGTCCAGGGGGGGCAGGGGAATGTGGGGATGGTTGCGGATGGTCTCCTGGCCGGCGCGATGCACCAGCAGCAGGGCCGTGGGCTGGCTGCCCCGCAGCAGCGGCAAGCTGGCGGTGGACCCCGGATGGCAGAAGGAACCCTGGCCCTCCACCAGCACCAGGGTGTCGGGCCCGGCTCCCTGGGCGGCCTCCAGCACGGCCCGCTCCACAGCGCCGGCGGCGTAATCGACCCGCACCGCATCGAGGGCCACGCCCTGGCCACTGATCAGGATGCCGGCCTGCCCGGTGCCGACGAAGCGGGCGTCAAGACCCCTGGCTGCGGCTGCCGCCTGCAGCTCCAGGCAGGCGCTCATTTTTCCCACCGACATGTCCGAGCCCAGCGCCAGCCAGCGCCGCCCCGGCAGTTCGGCGGCCAGGGCGGAAGCCACCGCCAGATCGGCAGGCTCCTGGCGTAGATCCCAGATCCAGCGGCCCGGTTGCACCAGGGCTGCCAGCTGGGGATCGTCCCCCAGGCGGGTGTGCAGCCCGCTGGCCAGGCAGAGGCCCGCCTGCAGGGCGATCGCCAGATCGGCCCGCACTGCTTCATCGAGGCGCCCCCCGGCCGGGGCCAGACCCATCACGGCTACCGGTGGTTCGGAATGCAGGGTGTCGGTGCTGCTGGCTGCCGCCGCGCTCAGCAAGGGCAGGGCCTCGGCCATCGTGGCCAGCACCGGTACGGCTCGATCGATGCCGGTGATCTCCCGCAGGCAGGCGCCCGCATGGTCCGGATCGATCACAGCCAGGATCGGCCCCGGTCGGTAGCGCAGCAGGGTCAGGCCGGTCTTGCCACCGAGGTTGTCGAGGCCGTGGTGCAGCAGCAGCACCAGCGGCGCTGCGGCACTCAGCATGGGCCCAGCTCCAGGCCTGCCGCCGCTGCCCCGGTGGCCTTGGCTGTCACCCCCAGACCCGGGGCCAGGCCGGCCCGCAGCCGATCGGCCTCAAGCCGCGGTCCTTCGAAGGGGTCATCGAGCAGGTTGAGATGGCTGTCGAGATCGGGCCACTGGATCAGGGGCAGCAACTGGGCGGCGGCGCCATTGAGCAGGGCGCTGTCCGAGTAGCAACCCACCATCACCCCCAGCCCCAGGCGGCGGGCGGCTTCGGCCATCAGCAAGGCTTCGGTCAGGCCGCCACTTTTGAGCAGTTTGATGTTCACCCCGTCCACGTAGGGGGCAAGACGCACCACATCGGCCAGGTTCCAGCAGCTTTCATCAGCCACCAGCGGGATCGGGCAATCGAGCTCGAGGGCGGCGAAGGCGGCGCAGTCGGCATCGGGATCCTCCAGGGGTGGCAGCGGTTGCTCCACCAGCACCACGCCGTGCTCCGCCAACCAGCCCAGCATCGAACGGGCCGCAGCGGTATCCCAACCGCCATTGGCATCCACCTGCAATTCGAGGCTTTCGCCGCGTTGCTGGCGCCGCCGCTCCAGGGCCGTCGCCACGGCTTCCACCAGGCTGCGATCGTGCTCCAGACCCTCGGGGCTGCCGAGCTTGAGCTTGATGCGGCTGGCCGGCAGCTGGGCCCACCAGCGCTCCAGTCGCTGCAACACCGTGTCCACCGACCCCAGCCCCAGGGTGACGCTGGTGGGAACCGCCAGCTCGCTGTCGAGTCCCCAGAGTTGATGCAGCGGCAGACCCAGCCGTTTGCCCCACCAGTCGTGCAGGGCCAGATCGAGGCCACAGCGTGCCGGCGGCGACAGGTCGGCCAGCAGCGGCGCCAGGGCCTGGAGTGGCTGGGGCGCCAGACCGACCAGGCGGGGGAACAGGGCCTCCAGTTCGCAGGCGATCGCGTCGCTGTCGTAGTGGCGATGGCCGGTCTCGAAACCGCCGGTTTCACCCAGGCCGGTGATGCCCTCATGCTCAACGCTCACCAGCAGATGTTCCACTGCCGCTGTGGTGCCGCGGCTGATGGCCAGGGGAACGGCCTTGGTGAGGGGGAAACGGCGCAGGCTGCAATGCATGGTGAGGGTGGAGCAGGCCAGCTTTTGCCTCACGCTGGCACAAGCCGGGCCCTGGCCTCTGAACCCTTGGGTGAGGCCTGCAACGCCATCAACCTGGATCCCCACGCCGCTGCTGGAGCACCTGTCGAGAGGTAGCAGGCGATGCCGGAGACTGGGGCGATGACAGCGACCGTACCCAGCGAGGGCGCGACCCTCGCCCCCCAGACCAGCCTCGATGCCGGCGGGCTGCCACCGGCCAGCGGTGCCCCTCGGCGCGGCAGCTACTGGATCACCACCTTCGGCTGCCAGATGAACAAGGCCGATTCCGAGCGCATGGCCGGAATCCTCGAGGCGATGGGCTACATCGCCGGCAGTGACGAGCACAGCGCCGATCTGGTGCTTTACAACACCTGCACGATCCGCGACAACGCCGAACAGAAGGTCTACAGCTATCTGGGGCGCCAGGCCCAGCGCAAACGCGACAACCCCCACCTCACTCTGGTGGTGGCTGGCTGCGTCGCCCAGCAGGAGGGGGAGGCGCTGCTGCGGCGCGTGCCCGAGCTTGATCTGGTGATGGGCCCCCAGCACGCCAACCGGCTCGAGGCCCTGCTGAGCCAGGTGGAGAGCGGCCAGCAGGTGGTGGCCACCGGCGAACACCACATCCTTGAAGACATCACCACGGCCCGCCGCGACTCGACGGTCTGCGCCTGGGTGAATGTGATCTACGGCTGCAATGAGCGCTGCACCTACTGCGTGGTGCCAGCGGTGCGGGGCCGGGAGCAATCGCGGCTGCCGGCGGCCATCCGCCTGGAGATGGAGGGCCTGGCGGCCCAGGGCATCCGGGAAATCACCCTGCTGGGCCAGAACATCGATGCCTACGGCCGCGACCTGCCCGGCATCACGCCGGAGGGTCGCCGCGCCCACACCCTCACCGACCTGCTGCAGCACGTCCACGACATCAAGGGGCTGGAGCGGATCCGCTTCGCCACCAGCCATCCCCGCTACTTCACCGAGCGGTTGATCGATGCCTGCGCCGATCTGCCCAAGGTGTGTGAACACTTCCACATCCCGTTCCAGAGCGGCGACGACGACGTGTTGCGGGCGATGGCCCGCGGCTACACGGTGGATCGCTACCGGCGCATCATCGAGCGCATCCGCCGGCGGATGCCGGAGGCCTCGATCAGCGCCGATGTGATCGTTGCCTTCCCGGGTGAAACCGATGCCCAATACCGCCGCACCCTGGATCTGATCGAGGAGATCGGCTTCGACCTGGTCAACACCGCCGCCTACTCGCCGCGGCCGAACACCCCGGCGGCCACCTGGCCGGATCAGCTGGAGGAAGCCGTCAAGGTGGCGCGCCTGCAGGAGCTCAATGTCCTGGTGGAACGCATCGCCCGCCAACGCAGCGCCCGCTATCTGGACCGGATCGAGGCGGTGCTAGTCGAAGCGGTGAACCCCAAGGATGGCAGCCAGTTGATGGGGCGCACCCGCACCAACCGACTCACCTTTTTCCCGGCCCAGCGCGCCGATGGCAGCGTCATCACCCCAGGCGAGCTGGTGGCGGTGCGCATCGAGCAGGTGCGCGCTTTTTCGCTCAGCGGCAGCCTCGCCTGATGCCGCCGCCTCCAGCCGTTTGGCGGTGGCGGCACCTGGCCCGGGGCCCGATGGCTGATACGTTTGGCGCCACGACCGGCCGAAGATGACCCAGCTCCCCACCCACCTCGGCCTGGTGTTCGGGGGAGCCTCCGGCGAGCATGCGGTCTCGATCCGCTCCGCCGCCACCGTGTTGGCGGCCCTGGGCCGGGGGGCTAACGCCGAGCGCTACCGGGTGAGCTGCTTTTACATCGACCAGCGGGGGCGCTGGTGGCCGCCGGCCGTAGCCCAGCGGGTGCTGGAGCGGGGCACACCGGCCCTGGACGCCGACCTGCCGGACCCTGACAGCCGCGGCGGCTTCCGGGGCTTCCCGACAGGGGCCCTGGAGGTGGAGGTGTGGTTTCCGGTGCTGCACGGCCCCAACGGCGAGGACGGCACGATTCAAGGACTGTTCACCTTGATGCAGCTGCCCTTTGTCGGTTCTGGCGTGCTGGGTTCAGCGGTGGGCATGGACAAGCAGGCGATGAAGGCGGCCTTTGCGGCCGCCGAGCTGCCCCAGGTTCCCTATCGCTGCCTCGATGCGGCCGAACTGAAAGCCGCTCCGGACGCCGTGCTCGAGCGCCTGGAGGCGGCCCTGGGCTACCCCTGCTTCGTCAAACCGGCCAACATGGGCTCCTCGGTGGGGATCAGCAAGGCCAGCGATCGCCCTGGGCTGCTGGCCGGCCTGCAGCTGGCCGCCACGCTGGATCCGCGCCTGGTGGTGGAGCAGGGGGTCAAGGCGCGGGAGCTGGAGTGCGCCGTGCTGGGAGTCGGGCAGCTCCGGGCCTCGGTGCTCGGCGAGATCTGCTTCGAGGCCGACTGGTACGACTACGACACCAAGTACAGCGACGGCAGCAGCCATACGGTGATTCCAGCTGAGGTGCCGGCGGAGCTGGCGCAGCGGGCCCAGGCGATGGCAATCGCGGCTTGCCGGGCGGTGGCCGCCGCTGGTTTATCGCGGGTGGACTTCTTTTATGACGAAAACAGCGGCGACCTCTGGATCAATGAGATCAATACGTTGCCCGGTTTCACCAGCCAGAGCATGTATCCGATGCTGTGGCAGGCCACGGGGTTGCCACTCGAAGACCTGGTGCACGAACTGGTGCTGGGGGCGAGAGAATCCTTGGCGCAACGCCATCAGTTCGGAGGTGCGACGGCATGATTCACGGCCTGCTCTGGTTGCCGCTGTTGCTGGTGTTCGTGCTGCTGGCCGCCTTGGGCTGGCTGGAGCGGCGCCGCCAGACCCTCTTTCGCCAGTGGGCTGAGGGGGCAGAACTGGCCAAGCTGGACAGCTGTGGTGCCGCCCGCCTGCGCGACGGCCTCCTCTGCTGGAGTCGCTTTGAGGCGGGCAGCTTCCAGCCGGAAGGAGAGTTTGTGATCAAACAACTGGAGCTCGTCGAGCTGCTTTCCCTTGGTTCCGGCGAAGCTCCGCTCACCGAAGAAAGCCACGGTGCCTGCCGTCTGCGCTTGGTGGGCGAAGGCCAACAGCAGGATCTGCCCTTCGCTGATGCCCAGCGGGCACGCCGCTGGATCGAGGAGTTGATGGCGCGCTCGCGCTGTGAGCTATGAGCGAGAGCGAAGCCCAGGAAGCCCCCAGGCCAGCGGGCACCCCCTTGCCACCGGGGTCAGAGCGCCGACGGGAATTGCGCCAGCAGCGGCGAGCCGAGCGCTGGCGCAATCTCTGGCGGCTGGCGGTGTTCAGTCTGATCACCGTAGGTCTGGGCTCCTGGTTACTGCGCCAAGGCTGGAGCCTGCGTGATCCCTCCCAGGTGGTGGTGGTGGGTAGCCGGCTGGTCAGCCGTGACCAGGTGATTGCTGCTGCCCAGCTGCAATTCCCCCAGCCCCTGCTCGCCCTCAGCCCCCGGCAGCTGAAGGCTGAACTGGCCGAAGCGCTGCCGGTGGAGCAGGTGCGCGTGACGCGACTGATGCTGCCTCCCCGCCTGCGCATCGACCTGATCGACCGCGAAGCGATTGCCCGGGCCCAGCGCCGCACGGCTGCTGGCCTGGAACAGGGATCGATCGATCAGCGGGGCAATTGGATCACCGCCAACCAGGCCGCCGTGGTTCTCAATCCCCGCAGCCAGGATCTGCTGGTGAGTGGCTGGAACGAACGCCATCGGCCGGCCGTGATGCTGTTGCTGGCCAACCGGGCCGCCCTGGGTCCGGGCCTGCGGCAGATTCGCTTCGAGCCGGACGGCAGCATCTGGCTCACCACCACCGAACTCGGCGATCTGCGGCTCGGTCCGGCCGATGGCAAGTTGCGGCGACGTCTGGAGGTGGCTGCCCATCTCATTCACACCCTGCCCAGTCAAATGAAGGGCCGGCGATTCCAGCTGATTGACCTCAGCGATCCGGAACAACCCGAATTGAGCCTGCCCGGCCCGGTGGTTGACAGCAATGACGGCGGCCCAGCCCAGGCCCGTAAGCCCCTGGGCGCCCAGTGATCGCCCCGGCCGCAGGCCAGCCATTCCTCACAGGCTATTGCGCTCCTAAGCTTTCAGAGAGAGTCTGTAGTCTGCCGCCAGGCTTTCGCCCCTGCCCCGGACATAATGCAGCCGCCGATCAACGGATTCCCTCCTTCGCACCCCGCGATCACCCGCGATCAGGACCACTCTTCATCCGTTGACCAGTCGGACCAGCCGGCGTCCCATCAGGAGCACCACGACATGAGCGAGACCTCACCCCAATCCAACGGGATCGTGCCAAGCCAGTCGGCACGGATTGAGGTGATCGGCGTTGGCGGCGGTGGCAGTAATGCCGTCAACCGCATGATTGCCTCCGACCTGCAGGGGGTCGGCTATCGGGTGCTCAATACTGATGCCCAGGCCTTGCTCCAATCGGCGGCCAAACAGCGCATCCAGCTCGGCCAGAAGCTCACCCGCGGCCTCGGTGCCGGCGGCAATCCGGTGATCGGCCAGAAGGCCGCCGAGGAATCCCGCGCCGATTTGCAGCAGTCGCTTCAAGGCGCTGATCTGGTCTTCATCGCTGCCGGCATGGGTGGCGGCACCGGCACCGGTGCGGCCCCGATCCTGGCCGAGGTGGCCAAGGAATGTGGCGCGCTCACGGTGGGCATCGTCACCAAACCCTTTGGCTTTGAAGGCCGCAAGCGCCTGCGTCAGGCCGAGGAGGGCATCGCCCGCCTGGCCGAACACGTGGACACCCTGATCGTCATTCCCAACGACCGCCTGCGCGATGCGATCGCCGGCGCCGCTCTGCAGGATGCGTTCCGCGCGGCCGACGACGTGCTGCGGATGGGGGTGAAGGGCATCAGCGACATCATCACCAAGGCAGGCCTGGTCAACGTCGACTTCGCCGATGTGCGCTCGGTGATGGCGGATGCCGGTACTGCTCTGCTGGGCATTGGCGTCGGCTCAGGTCGCTCCCGTGCCAGCGAAGCGGCCCAGGCCGCCATGACCTGTCCCCTGCTGGAGTCGGCCCGCATCGATGGCGCTCGTGGCTGCGTGATCAACATCAGCGGCGGCAAGGACATGACCCTTGAGGACATGACCACCGCCTCGGAAGTGATCTACGACATGGTGGATCCAGACGCCAATATCATCGTCGGCGCCGTGGTGGACGAAAGCCTCGAGGGTGAGATCCACGTGACTGTGATCGCCACAGGGTTCGAGAGTGGTGGCCTCTACCTTCCCGATCGCAGCAACCGCCAAAGCTTTGTCGAGAGCCTCGCCGCCTTGCCCGAGGAGCGCGGCGCCATGATTCCCCCCTTCCTGCGCAACCGTCAGGGCCGGCTCGACTGAGGGCCAGATTCCCTGCTTAGGCCGCATTTGCCGCGGCCCAGCGGCGTGAGCACGGCGATCCTCCGTGGGGCGAACCGACCGAAAGCTGGCGATCAGCTTGAATCTTGAGCCGATCGCAAGGGGGTCGGCCCGCCAGGGCCTCGTGCCAGCGCTGACATCCAGAGGTGCCCTGGCGAACCGTGGCAAGTCCTGTCTCAGAGGCGCCTGATGTCCTGCCTGACCAAAACCTGGGGAGCCTTGTCCCCAGGTTTTGGTGTCGTTGGGTGACCCGGAGTCCACGCCTGCCAAGAGCATCCCGTGTGGCTGCTCCCTTCCGGTCCTGACCAGATTTGGGCGTCCGGGCCGCATGGGTCCGAGTCGGTTCAAGCTTAGCAAGTGTGGTGCTGCTGCCTGGAGGGGAACCGATCGATCGGATGCCAAGCTTGCCGCCCTAACGCCGGCTTGCGTCGATGCGTCCTGCTGATCTGATCGCTCGCAAGCAGGAAGGCCTGCCGATCACGATGCTCACCGCCTGGGACGCCCTCTCGGCGATCGTGGTGGCTGAAGCCGGCGCCGATGTGGCCCTGGTGGGGGATTCCCTGGCGATGACGGCGCTCGGGTACGACACCACCCTGCCCATCACCCTCGACGAGATGCTGCATCACTGCCGTGCCGCTGGTCGCGGGCTCGAGGCCTGGCGCCAGGAGCAGCTACGCCGGGGCACGAAGCGCCCCGCGCCTCTGCTGATCTGCGATCTGCCCTTTCTGAGTTATCAATGCAATGCCGATGAGGCCGTGGCCGCTGCTGGTCGAGCCTTGAAGGAGGCGCCGGCGGCCGGCGTCAAGCTCGAAGGTGCCGAGCCGGAAACGCTGGCCGTGATCGATCGGATGGTGCGCAGCGGCATCCCGGTGCTGGGCCATCTGGGCCTCACGCCCCAGTCGGTGCATCAGCTGGGCTATCGCCGCCAGGCCAGTGATCCAGTCGCCCAGGAACGCCTGCGCCGCCAGGCGGAGCACCTGGAGGCCGCCGGCTGCTTCGCCCTCGTGCTCGAACACATCCCGGCGGAGCTGGCCACCGAGCTGAGCGGCGATCGCCGCATCCCGGTGATCGGCATCGGTGCCGGTGATGCCTGCGACGGCCAGGTGCGGGTCACCGCAGACCTGCTGGGTCTGACCAGTCGCCAACCGCCCTTCTCGCCGCCATTGATCAACGGCAGGGGCCTGGCGGTGGAGGCCTTGCAGCAGTGGATCAGCGCCCAGCGGTCGGCCCGGCCGGCCACCAGGCCAGCAGTTCCCGCAGCACCGCATTGCTGAGCGCCAGGCCGGCTGGATCACTCAGTCGCCAGCGATCTCCTTCCACCAGCAACAGGCCGCGCTGCTCAAACGGCGCTAACTGCTGGCGCAGGGCCATCAGCGCCCGGTGGCCCAGGCCGGCGGCAGCGGCCAAGGCCCTGGCATTCACCCCCTCACGCCGCCGCAGGCCCACCATCCAGCGCTCATCGATCGCCATGCCCAAGCCAGCGGTCGGCTCGCCATCGGTGCCGTCCAACGGCGGCACCGGGACGCTCTGGGCCGCCAGCCAGGCGGCATAGGCCTCCCGGGTGCGGGGTCTGGCCTGGCGCGTCCCATCGGGCGCCGCCGTCGCCCCCATGCCGAAGCCCCACCAGCCGGCACCGCTCCAGTAGACGCGGTTATGCCGAGATGCATGGCCAGGCAGGGCGTAGTTGGAGATTTCGTAGTGGCCGTAGCCCGCCTGGCTGAGCTGCCGCTGGGTGAGCTCCATCAGATCGGCGGCCAGATCCTCATCCGGCAGCTCCAGCTCGCCCCGCCCCAGGCGGCGCTCGAACACGGTGCCAGGCTCGACGATCAGGTCGTACACCGACAGGTGGGGCGGCTGTTGTGCCACTGCCGCCTCCAGTTGCTGCTGCCAATGGGCCAGCCCCTGCCCCGGCAGGGATTGAATCAGATCCAGGCTCCAGCTGGCCAACTCAGCCCTGGCCTCGGCCCGCCGCAGCCATGCGGTGGCCTGCAGCAGGTCCGCCAGCCTGTGGCGCCGCCCCAGAGTCGCCAGCACCGCATCATCGAAACTCTGGCCCCCAAGACTGACGCGATTGATTCCCGCCGCCAGATAGCCGGCCAGACGCTGCTGATCAAAGCTGGCGGGATCCATCTCCAGGCTGATCTCCGCTCCCGGTGCCAGCCCATAGCGCTGCGTCAGGGCGGCCAGCAGAGAGCCCACCTGGTCGGGGCTGAGCATCGAGGGGGTGCCACCACCCAGATAGACGGTGGACAACGGCGGGCCGGGCGGCGCGCTGCTGATTTCGCGCTGCAGCAGCTCCAGATAGGCGGCGATCGAAGCGCTGCCGCTGCCACCGGCCCCATCGGCCCGATCCCCCAGGGGCACCACGGGGAAATCGCAGTAGAAGCAGCGCCGATGGCAGAAGGGGATGTGCACATAGGCGGAGCGCGGTGGACGCAGCGGCAAGCCCGGAGGCCTCAGACCTTCAGACATCGCTTGGCTGGTCGATGGGGGTCCCATCACGGGCGGTAACCCCTGCCTGTGTATTGGCTGCAGATCGGGCATGCTGCGGGGCTGAAGTGATGGGCCGCCACACGATTCCGGCATGGTGGACACCCTCATCCTGGTGCTGTTCCTGATCTCCGGTGCGGCCACCGGCTGGCTTGGTGTGGACCTGCTGCCGGAAAAGCTGCTGCTGGAGGTGACGAACCTGGAGGGGCTGCGCGGCGTGCTCGCCGGCTTCGGCGCCTTCTTCGGCCTGATCGCCGGCTTCATGTTCCAGCAATTGCGCCGGCGGCTGATGGCCCAGGTGCGCAGCATGCCCACCGACCTACTGGTCAGCCGCGCCGTCGGCTTGATCCTGGGGCTACTGGTGGCCAACCTGTTGCTGGCACCGATTCTGTTGCTGCCCCTGCCCTGGGAGGTGGTGCTGGTCAAGCCCCTGGCGGCGGTGCTGAGCAACGTGTTTTTCGGCGTGCTCGGCTACAACCTGGCCGAAGTGCATGGGCGCACCCTGCTGCGGCTGTTCAATCCCACCAGCACCGAAGCTTTGCTGGTGGCCGAAGGGGTGCTGCAACCGGCCAGCGCCAAGATTCTCGACACCAGCGTGATCATCGACGGCCGCATCCGCGGGCTGCTGGCTTCGGGTTTGCTCGAAGGGCAGGTGATCGTGGCCCAGGCCGTGATCGATGAACTCCAGGCCCTGGCCGATTCGGCCAATGCCGAGAAGCGGGGCAAGGGCCGCCGCGGCCTCAAGCTGCTGTCGGAGCTGCGCGCCCAGTACGGGCGCCGGCTGGTGGTGAACAGCACTCGCTATGAGGGCAATGGCGCCGACGACAAGCTGCTCAAGCTCACCGCCGACACCGGCGGCACCCTGCTCACCGCCGACTACAACCTGGCCAAGGTGGCCGAAGTGCAGGAGCTCAAGGTGATGAACCTCAGCGAGCTGGTGATTGCCCTGCGGCCGGAGGTCCAACCCGGCGACGACCTGCAGCTCAAGATCGTGCGCGAAGGCAAGGAGGCCGATCAGGGGGTGGGCTACCTGGAGGACGGCACCATGGTGGTGGTGGAGGATGCGCGGCGCCGCATCGGCGAGCGGCTCGCCGTCACCATCACCGGTGCCTTGCAGACCCCGACCGGCCGCATGGTCTTCGCCCGCTGCGAGAAGGGCCACAGCGACAAAAACGGCGAAAAGGCAGTCGAGAACCCTGCCAGCAAAGGCCTTGAGGCCTCGCCCGCCAAGGGTCTGGATACGCCCCCCGCCAAAGGCCAGGGCAAGTCCACAGCTCGGGCCGGGGGAGGCAAACCCACCAGCCCGCCGGAACCGCTGCCTCCCGAAGCCAGCTAGGCTCCGGGTCCAAGCCTGCTGGTGCGTGCGGATGACGGTGTCGGCCCCCTACTACGGCGATTCCGCCGTGATGCGCACCCCTCCTCCTGATCTGCCGTCGCTGCTGCTGAAGGAGCGCATCGTCTATCTGGGGTTGCCCCTGTTCTCTGACGACGAAGCCAAGCGTCAGATGGGCATCGACGTGACAGAGCTGATCATTGCTCAGCTGCTGTATCTCGAATTTGACAATCCCGAGAAGCCGATCTTCTTCTACATCAACTCCACCGGCACCAGCTGGTACTCCGGCGATGCGATCGGCTTTGAAACCGAAGCCTTCGCCATCTGCGACACGCTGCGTTACGTGAAGCCGCCGGTGCACACCATCTGCATTGGTCAGGCGATGGGCACCGCCGCCATGATCCTCAGTGCCGGCACCAAGGGCCAGCGAGCCGCCCTGCCCCATGCCTCGATCGTGCTGCACCAGCCCCGCAGCGGCGCCCGCGGCCAGGCCAGCGACATCCAGATCCGGGCCAAAGAGGTGCTGCATAACAAGCACACCATGCTGGAGATGCTGGCCGAGAACACCGGCAGGAGCATCGAAGATCTCTCCCGCGACTCCGACCGCATGACCTATCTGACGGCGGAGGAAGCCAAGACTTACGGCCTGATCGACCGGGTGCTCAACAGCCGCAAGGAGCTGCCTGCCCCAGTGGTGACAGCCGCCGGCATCGGCTGAGCCCCCGGCCGGCGCCAGCACCTTCCTTTCCCCCACCAGCCCTCACCGCACCTCCAGCAAGACCCATGCCCATCGGCACCCCCAGCGTTCCCTACCGCCTTCCCGGCAGCCAGTACGAGCGCTGGGTTGACATCTACACCCGGCTTGGCGTCGAGCGGATTCTGTTCCTCGGCCAGGAAGTGACCGACAGCATCGCCAACAGCCTGGTGGCCCAGATGCTGTACCTCGACTCGGATGACAGCTCCAAGCCGATCTATCTCTATATCAATTCCCCCGGCGGCTCGGTGACCGCCGGCCTGGCCATCTTCGACACGATGCAGTACGTCAAAAGTGACGTGGTGACTATTTGTGTCGGTCTGGCCGCTTCCATGGGGGCCTTCCTGTTGACGGCCGGCACCAAGGGCAAGCGGCTGGCCCTGCCCCACAGCCGCATCATGATTCACCAGCCCCTGGGTGGCACCAGCCAGCGCCAGGCCAGTGACATCGAGATCGAGGCCCGCGAGATTCTGCGCATCAAGGACATGCTCAACCAGAGCATGGCCGACATGACCGGCCAGGAGCTGGCGAAGATCACCAAGGACACCGATCGCGACTATTTCCTCAGCGCCGCCGAGGCCGTGGAGTATGGCTTGATCGACCGGGTGATCGCCCATCCGAGCGAAGCCTGAGCTGGCTCTCGATTCTCTGTTCGCCAGGACACGAGCCGCGATCGATCGGGGTGAGGCCATCAATCCGACAATCGCCTCACCCTATCCAACCTTGATTCACCCTCTGAGCTCGCTGTTCAGGGGATTGCCAAGTGATCAGAATGTGTTGCACACATTCCACATGATTGATCAGGGTGCGGCACCGAATCGTTAGACTTGATATCGACAAAGGCCTGGCCTTCTGCTGATTTTCACCAGTCTGTTGATCCGATCCCACCACTCTTTGCCCTTCAAGACACCCGCCATGGCTACCACCCTCAAAGATGCCGCTGACGCCTTTTATGCAGCGGGCAACCAGATGCTGGCGGGGGATCTGACCGGCTTTTCGGTGATTTGGTCCGAAACCGACGACATCAGCCATCTGGGCCCGATGGGTGAGATCTGCACGGGACGTGCGGCAGTGATGGCGGAATTCGTCAAGGAGTCGGCCATGGGCTTCAAGGGCACCTTGGTGGCCGATGAACGCCGTTTCGTCGAAACCCCGGAGCTGGGCTACATGGTGTGTGTGGAGCGCACCCGCGGCATGACCAAAGCCGGCGAGGCGATCACGGCAGACATCCGCGCCACCACGATCTTCCGGAAGGAAGCGGGCCACTGGCGCGTGGTGCATCACCACACCGATCGCTTCTAGATCGGCACAGGCCATTCCCTGAACCGGGGGCTGAGCTTTAGACCTTGCCGGTGAACGCCAGCAGCTGGGCGGCGGTATCGGACGCGATCGGCAGACCGGCGGGATCAAGCAGACCAAGCTGGGCCAGGAGTCCGGCCTGGTCCCAGTAGATGTGTTCATAGGCCACCTTGCCGTCGCTCACACCCACGATCACCACCAGCGCCATCTCCACCCGCCGGCCGGTGGGGGCCACCCCCGGCAGCAAGTGGCCGATGGTCTCGGTATGGGTGAATCGGATCACCATCTCATCCACCAGCCGCTCGCCGTCCACCGTGCGGGAGATCGGGATGAACTCCACATCCGGGGGAAAGAACTGACCGATCAGGCGGGTGGCGTAGAACTCCTTAACCCCCGCATGGCCTTTGCCGCCCGTACCCGAACCGAGGTTGAGCAAGTGGGGCTCGGCCACCATTGTGGCCAGAGTGCTCGCGAGGTCGGCGTTGAGCTCCGCCTGCATGTGGGCCTCGAACAGGGCGGCGGGCTCAGTCACAGAAAAAACCAATGATTTCCTCACTTTACTCGGGAAGTCGGGGTCCCCACCGAGCTCGGTGGGGGCGCTTTCGTAGAGTGAGATGTTGCCCAGCCCGGATCCGACGCTCTGATGGCCCAGCTCTTCTACGACTCCGACGCCGACCTCAGCCTGCTGAACGGCAAGACAGTGGCCATTATCGGCTATGGCTCCCAGGGCCATGCCCACGCCCTCAACCTCAAGGACAGTGGTGTCAACGTGGTGGTGGGCCTCTACGAAGGCAGCCGCTCGGCAGACAAGGCCCGCGCCGATGGCCTGGAGGTGTTCAGCGTCGCTGAGGCCTGTGCCAAGGCGGACTGGATCATGGTGCTGCTGCCCGATGAGTTCCAGAAGGCCGTCTACGACGCCGAGATCGCGCCGCACCTGAGCGCCGGCAAGGTGCTGAGCTTCGCCCACGGCTTCAACATCCGCTTCGGCCTGATCGAGCCCCCCGCCGATGTGGATGTGGTGATGATCGCCCCCAAGGGCCCCGGCCACACCGTGCGCTGGGAATACCAGAACGGCATGGGCGTCCCCGCCCTGTTCGCCATCCATCAGGACGCCTCCGGCAAGGCCCGCGGCCTGGCCATGGCCTATGCCAAGGGCATCGGCGGCACCCGCGCCGGCATCCTCGAAACCAACTTCAAGGAAGAGACCGAAACCGACCTGTTCGGTGAGCAGGCGGTGCTCTGCGGCGGCCTCTCCGAGCTGGTGAAGGCGGGCTTCGAAACCCTGGTGGAAGCTGGTTATCAGCCCGAGCTGGCCTACTTCGAATGCTTGCACGAAGTGAAGCTGATCGTTGATCTGATGGTCAAAGGCGGCCTCACCGCCATGCGCGATTCGATCTCCAATACCGCCGAATACGGCGATTATGTGAGTGGCCCGCGCCTGATCACCGCCGACACCAAGGCGGAGATGAAGCGCATCCTGGCCGACATCCAGGACGGCACCTTTGCCCGCAACTTCGTGGCTGAATGTGAGGCCGGCAAGCCCGAAATGACGAAGTGCCGCGAACGCGATGCCCAGCATCCGATCGAGCAGGTGGGCACGGGTCTGCGATCGATGTTCAGCTGGCTGAAGGCGTCCTGAGCGCCGCCGGCTGAGCGGCCGCTGCCATGGAACTACGGCGACTTTCCCTGGCCCCAGCTCTGCTCTGGGGTACTTCCAGGGCAGGAAACAGTCTCACGAGGGCTTCGGCCGGCTGGTTGGTGAGCGGGCTCAGCACATCCCCTCTGGTCAACAGCGTTCTGATGGCCTTGGCCACTCTGCCGGCCTTGCTGCCCTTGCAACGCGGCACCAGGGGCTATCTCGCGCAGCTGGTCGGCGTGGTGGGGCTGATTGGCCTCACTCTTGGGCAATCCAGCCTGCGTATCCCAGACGCCTGGCTCGTGGCCCCGGTGCTGCTGGCCGTTCTGCTCTTTGCCTTCGGCCAGGAGATCAGCCAGCTGCCGCTGCAACGTCAGTTGCTCCCGAAAGCCGGGGCAACGGTCGAGCGGTTAAGGATCGGCAACGAGCTCGGTGCCATGGCAGGCAATCTGCTGGAGGCGGTCATCTTTCCCGCGATGGCGCAATTCTCCAGCGCCCTCGTGCTGCTCTTGCCCCTCGGCCTCAGCAGCCTGCAGTCCGCCCCACCTATCGACACCACAGCCGAGACAAGGTCGAACCACACCCCGGAGCTCGTGCCGTTCAGCCGGCGCTGTGCCCTGCAAGGCGTTCTGTTCGGCAGCCTGTTCGCCGTGTTACCGCTTTGGCTGAGAGAAGTCTGTGGCGCGAGTTACTTCGATTTCGGCCTTCTGCTGGCCGGCTATTGCCTGGGACGCAGCCTGAATGGCCTGATACCCAGCTGGGGCAATGTTCTGAACTACGCCGCGATGGCGGCGCTTCTGGTGCTGGCTGAGGCGCTCGGAGATTCAAGAGTGGTGGCGGTGTTCTTGCCTCTGGGTGCCCTCGCTGCCGCCAGTGATGTCGCGCTGGTGGCTTCGATGCAACCGTTGGGCGATGCAGCCCTGCGCTGGGAAATATTGTTGCGCTCCGGGGGTGTCGGCGGGCTCATTGGCAGCCTGGGCATGGGGCTACTCAGCCAGCTCCTTGGAATCTCTGTTGTGATGCCACTTCAAGTGGGACTCTTTCTCGTCCTGGCCTGGCCCCTAGGACGCTGCGCTTGGACGCCACCGTCCTCCTGACGATGGACAGGGTCCCTCTCCTGCTCACCCTGGCCTGGGGCTCTTCCCGGGCCGCCATCAGCCTGGCAATGGTTTCGGCCGCCTGGATGCTCAGTGGGCTGACGCCGTCGCCGTTGATCAACGGCCTGCTGCCGGCGGTGGCCTCGGCTCCAATGCTGCTGCCCTTCAGCGCGCGTCCCCGCAGCGGGGCCGCCTTGCAGCTGCTGGCGGGCCTGTGGCTGCTGCTGATCGCGGCGCGGCTGATGCCCCTGCCGATGGCCTTCACCCTCGCCGCTGTGCTGCTGCTCGCACTGGGGTGCCAGCTGGCGGACCTACCCGTGCAGCGGCTGCTCACTGGCAGCGTGGGTGTGCCGATGGCCGCGCTGCGGACCAGTGCTGAGGCGGGCCGGCTGGTGGGCAACACCCTGGCGGGGGTGTTGTTCCCGATCGGCAAGACGCTGCTGCAGTTCAGCCAGGCGATCCTGCTGCTGCTGCCCTTGGCGGCCCTGGTGACTTGGCTGCAGGCTCAGTACGGCGATGCGGATTCACCAGTGCCCTCCATGCGGGCTGCCACCGCTGGGTTTCAGCTCGCCGCCCTGCTGCAGGGGCTGCTGTTCGGCGGCCTGTTCGGGCTGATCCCGCTGTGGGTGCGGCAGGAAGGGGCCGGCAACTGTTTCGACTTCGCCATGGTGCTCACCGCCTATGGCCTCGGCCGGGCGGCGGCCGAGGCCCTGCAGGGGCGGTTGCGGCTGGGCTTCGCCCCTGGCTATCTCCTGCTGATGGCCGCTCTGGCGGGCACCCAGCTGCTGCCGGGCTGGGGTGCGGTGCTGCTGTTCGTGCCCCTCGGGCTGTTGGCGGCCTGCTCCGATCAACGACTGATGCAGGCCCTGGGCCCGGCCGAGGATCCGGCCATGCGGGCCCAGCTGTTCGTCCGCTCCGCCTGCTTGGGGGGCCTGGCGGGCAGCCTGGCTATGGGCCTGGCGGGCCAGGTGCTGGGTCTGCCCGGGGTGCTGCCGATTCAGCTGCTGGCCTTTGCGGCCGGGGCCCCCTTGATGCCTCGGCTGCTGCCGGCCCGATGAGGGCTGCGTGACAGCCGCGACCCTGGGCCCAATCGTGCTGGTGGCGCTGGCCTGCGGCCTCGATCGCCTGCTGGGCGACCCGCGCCGCTGCCTGCACCCGGTGGTGGTGATGGGCTGGCTGATCGGCCACTGGCGGCGCCTAGTGGAGGCCTGGGCCGGCGATCAGCCCTGGCGTCTGCGGCTGGGTGGCCTGGCCATCACCGTGCTGCTGGTAGGCGGCAGCGGCCTGGTCGGGTGGGGGGTGGAGCGCCTGGCGATTCACGCCGCCTTCAGCGGAGATCACGGCGGTGGCATCCTTCAGCTCCTGCTGCGCTGGGCGGCTGCCCTGCCGCTGCCGATCGCTCTGGCCAGTGCCCTGGCCGGCCGCAGCCTGGAGCAGGCGGTGCGCGCCGTGCTCGCCGCTGTGGCCGCCGGCGATCTGCCCCTGGCGCGGCAGCGGCTCAGCTGGATCGTCGGCCGTGACACCGAGAACCTCGACGGCCCGGAGATCCTGCGGGCCGCAGCGGAAACCGCCAGCGAGAACGGCGTGGACGGTCTGTTCGCGCCGCTGTTCTGGATGCTGGTGGGGGCCGGGTTGTGGTGTGGCGGCGCGCTGGCGGGGCCCGGTCCGCTGGCCCTCGCCTGGGGCTTCAAGGCGGCCAGCACCCTGGATTCGATGCTGGGCTATCGCCGTGGCCGCCTGGCCTGGCTGGGCACGGCCGGCGCCCGCCTGGATGATCTGCTCACCTGGCTGCCCTGTCGACTCGTGGCCCTGAGTCTGCCGCTGGCGGCGGCTCGGCCGGAGCGCAGCCTGGCCTGGTTCTGGGAAGCCCTGAAGCAGGGGGCGAGTGATCCTTCACCCAATGCAGGGGTTTCCCAGGCGGCCTATGCGCTGGCGGCCGGTGTTCGCCTGGGCGGCACCAATCGCTACGCCGATGGATTGAAAACCAAACCATTGTTGGCGCCGTTGAACCCTGCCGCGGATGGGGAGGCGGTGCAACGGATGTTGAGGCTCAGCACCAGGCTGGAGTTGATCTGGCTGTCGGCCAGTGGGCTGGTGCTGCTGCTGCTGGCGATGGTGTGAGGACGCCTGGATGGCTCTGCGGTTTCTGAGCCGAATCCCCAGCGAATCAAGCGTTGATTGAGCCTGTCCGTTGTGATTGATGGCCAGAACCGTTATGAAGCTGAACCAGGCAATTGTTCAGTAAGCCCCACGATCTCGGGGGTCAAGAATCACGGCGATCGTTTTGAAGATGATTGTCAGATCCAGCAGCACGCTGCGATGGCGGGCATAGCGCACGTCCAGTTCCACCCGCTCCTCATAGCTGAGGTTGTTGCGGCCAGACACCTGCCATAGCCCCGTGAGACCGGGCCGCACCGCCAGCACTTCATTCATGCGCACGCCGTAGCGGGGCAGCTCCTTGCGCACGATCGGGCGAGGGCCGACCAGACTCATCTCACCGCGCAGCACATTGAGGAACTGGGGCAGTTCATCAAGGCTGGAGCGGCGCAGGAATTTGCCCAGCCGGGTGATGCGTGGATCGTTTTTGAGTTTGAAATCGTTGCGGAACTCTTCCTCCAGATCCGGCGAGCTGAGCAGCAGGGCACTGAGCACCTTGTCCGCATCACGGCGCATCGTGCGGAACTTGATGCAGCCGAAGCTGCGATAGTCGCGACCCACCCGCTGCTGCACATAGAACACCGGCCCACGGGAGCTGAGCTTGACCAGCACGCCCAGAGCCAGGAACAGGGGGGCGCCGAGCGTCAGGGCGGCAAGCGAAAAGACAATGTCGCCGCTGCGCTTGAAGGTGCGAGCCCGCCGCGACTGCAACTCGATCAGCTGCTCAGCCGTCGGGGTTGGCGTGAGCAACGGCAATGAGGCGACGGCGAGCAAAGACGTTGGAACAAGCTGGCGGCGGCGACGGACAGGCCAGAGGCCACCGGCAGTCCGTAACGGGTCGGTGGCAGGGGTTGAGGCCGGTCCTGGCGCAGCAATCATTCCAACCCCCGCTGATAATTAAATCTAAGGACCTGTCTCACTGGGACTCCAACCTTGGGGGTCACTCATGCCAGAGGCACAGCCAGATTCACGCCAGGGACCTCGCCAGATCCAGGGGACCGCTCGTCCGCCGAAGCCGCAACTGATGGGCCTGCCACAGCTGCTCCAGCAGGGGCAGCAGGCGCTGCTCGAAGCGGGCGGCAGAAAAGCTTTCCGCCCAGGTTCGCTGGGCTTCCGCCGGCAGAGCTCGCCACAGTTTGCCTGCTTCGAAATGCTCCAGCGCCGCCGCCAGGGAGGCGGCGCTCTGGTCAGCAAACAGCAGCCCGGTGGGCTGGCTGGCGCCCTGGGCCAGGCAGCGCACGCTGTCGCATAGACCGCCGGCGCCGTAACCGATCACCGGCGCGCCGGCAGCCATCGCCTCCACCGGAGCAATGCCGAAATCCTCCAGACCGGCGTACACGTAGGCGCGGCAGCGCTCCAGCCAGTGGCTCACTTCGCTGTCGGAGCAGCGCCCCAGAAAGCGGATCTGCGGCCCGGCCAGGGCCTCGAGCCGCCGTCGCTCGGGACCGTCGCCGATCACCACCAGCGGCAGGCCGGTGCGATTGAACGCTTCCACCACCACATCGACCCGCTTGTTCGGCACCAGGCGGCAGAGGCTGAGGTAGACGTCGTCGCGGGGTTGATCCCAACGGAATCGCTCCACCGCCACCGGCGGATGCACCACCCGGGCCCGCCGCCGCCAGCAGCGCCAGATGCGCCGGGCGGTGAAGCGGGAGTTGGCCACCAAGGCATCCACCCGCAGGCTGCTGATCGCATCCCATTGGCGCAGGTGATGCAGCTGCAGCCGCACCAGAGGCGCCAGCGGGCCGCGGGCCAGGCTGGAGCTGGCCAGATAGGGATGCATCTGGTCCCAGGCGTAGCGCACCGGCGTGTGCACATAGCTGACATGCAGCTGGTCCGGGCCGGTCAACACCCCCTTCGCCACCAGGTGGTTGCTGCTCAGCACCAGGGGATAGGCGGAGAGATCCAGCTGTTCAATCGCCAACGGCAGCAGGGGCAGGTACTGCTGCACATGACTGACGCCCCAGGGCAGCTTCTGGATGAAGCTAGTGCGCACCTGGCGGCCCTGCAGCCAGCTGCCTTCCTGGCAGCTTTCGCCATCGACCAGGGCAAAGAGCTCGGGCCTCCGGTCCACAGCGCTGAGCATGCTGTCCAGTTGGCGCACCACCTGCTCGGCTCCGCCCAGTGAGCGGGGCGAGAACCACTCATGCACCAGGGCGATCGGGCTCGGCAGCGCGCTCATCGATCCTCCGTAGGGGCCACCGTATGGGGGCCACCGTAAGGGGGGCACATCACGAAAACTCTCAGCCAATTGCCCCGCAGGGCAAGCCTGCCGATGCTGTGACCACCTGGCACAGGGCGAAGGCCGGCAACCGATGGCGATCCACGAACTGCTGGAAGAGGCCCTTAAGGAACCTTCGATCGGCCATACCTCCCGCTTCATCTGGCATGCCACGCCGGTGGGCATCGCCGCGCTGTGGAGCGATGGCACACCTCCGTCAACGCCGCCCTACGCCATGGCCTTGGAGGAGGG
>CAIZOZ010000432.1 GCA_903934745.1 uncultured cyanobacterium | reverse complement strand
TGCCAGCCAACATCAAAAAAAAGCCTGACGTTCAGGGCTGAACATCAGGCTTTTCAGGAAAAAACAACAGTATTATTTAATATTTCGGGGTGAGTGGTGAGGCTCGGTCCCAGTCAGCGATCGCCGCCAATCAACGATGACGGCGCACGGGAATCGGCACCAGGGAAGGCTGCATCAGGCCACCACCGCCGTTGTCATCGTCGGAGTCGAAACCCAGCCAGATGAGCAAGCCGAGGATGCCGAAGAAGCCCGCAAGCAGAACGAGTTCACTCATGGACTTCTTGCGGGTCGACTCAACCTAACCGGGATCTGCGGATCGCGCGTCAAGATTGGCGTCGAAGTCGCTGCCGGTTTTCACCCCAGCGGCACCAGGGCCAGCAGGCCGCCACCGAGGCCCAGCACCACGGCCAGCCGCGAGAGCCAGACCGCGGGCAGGCGCTTCAGGGCGACCAACGTGAGCATCACCACCGCCACCGAGCTGATGCCGGATCCCAGCCACCAACCCAGTTCGCCTGTGGCGGCCTGGGCATGCAGCAGGGCGTGGATGGCGACGGCAGCGGCGATCACGCTGCCCGGCAGGGCCAGGTGGGCTGGGCGATCGGCCCCCTGGGGACGGCGCCACAACAGCAGGCCGATGGCCGAGACCGCCAGGGCGGCGAGCACTTCGGCCTGGGGTAAACCGCCACCGCTGGCCCCGAACAGGCCGCCCACCAGCGCTCCGCCGAGGGCGAACAGCAGCAGCGTGCCATTGATGGCGCTGGCGGCGGCTCCCACTCCCACCAGGAGCAGCAGATGGTCGAGGCCGAGCAGGGGATGCAGCCCACCGGCCAGCAGGCCGCCGGTGGCCAGGCCATGGGCGCCGGCCGGCAGGGCCGACAGCAGGCTGAGGCCGAAACCAGCGGCGAGTGCCAGCAGAGGCGAGCGGGAGGGGATGTTCATGACGGTGATCCGGGCCGCGCCGGAGCGTGAGGGGATGGGGTGGGTGAATGGGGGGGGCTGCACTGCAACCGGGCCAGCCAGAGCGGCCGGGCTGACCATGATCACAGCGAAGGGACTGGGCAAGGCTGAGCCGAGTGGGCCACAGCGGAGTGGGCCACTCCGGAGTGAGCCGTACCGGAGCAGGCCGGCAAGAACGGACCTCAGCGGACCATGCTCACGGCCTCCTTGCTCCCAGAGGTGAAGAACCCATGGAACTCAGTATCCATGCGGCGCTGCGACTGCACGGTATCGGTTGGTTCAGCATCGGTGGGTTCAGCGGCAAGCCTGGCCTCAGCCGAATCCCTTGCCGGCATCCTTGGCGACGCAGGCCTGCAGTTGGCGACGCAGGCTGGCATGGTCGAGGCCCTTGCCGATCAGCACCAGCTGGTTCTTGGGGGCAGCGGGCCAATCGCTGTCGTCGATCGAGAAGCGCTTGCCGGCGAGGTGAAAGATGTGGCGCCGCTCACTTTCGTTGAACCAGAGGATTCCCTTGGCGCGGAATACCCCCGGGGGCATCTGGTTGTCGAGAAAGTTCTGGAACTTACGCAGCGAGAAGGGCCCGTCGCTCTGAAAGGAGAGGGAGGTGAACCCTTCAATCGCCTGGTGCTCGGGCTCGGCGCCGTGATCATGACCGTGGTCATGGCCGTGATGGTCGCCGTGATCATGGCCGTGGCCGTGGTCGTGATCACCGTGCCCGTGTTCAGCGTTGGCGTGATCAGAGTGGCCGTGATCCGGGCTGTGATCAGCGTGTGGATGATCCTGCTGGTCGGCGTCGTGACCCTCGTGCTCGTGCACGCAGACGCCATGGTCGTGGTCGCAGCTGTCATGGCTCTGCTGGGCCACCACCTTGTCGCTTTCGAACAGGCCCACGCTCAGCAGCAGGGGCAGGGGCACTTCCCCCTTCACGGAGCGCAGGATGCGGGCTTCGCTTTTGATCGTTTTCAGCTGGGTCTCCAGCTCGATGAGCCTGGCTTCCTCCACCAGGTCGCACTTGTTCAGCAGGATCATGTCGCTGTAGACGATCTGGGCGCGGGCCACCTCGCCTTCGAGCACCTCCTCGCCGAAGTTCTCGGCATCCACCAGGGTGATGATCGAGTCGAGGCGGGTGAGATCGCGCAGATCACTGCCCAGGAAGGTCATCGCCACCGGCAGGGGATCGGCCAGGCCCGTGGTTTCCACCACCAGATAGTCCACTTTTTCAGGCCGCTCCAGGATCCGGTAGACGGCCTGCAGCAGCTCGCCGTTGATCGAGCAGCAGATGCAGCCATTGCTCAGCTCCACCATGTCTTCGCCGGTGGCCACCACCAGCTCGTTGTCGATGCCGATCTCGCCGAACTCATTCACCAACACGGCCGTTTTGAGGCCTTGCTGATTGGTGAGGATGTGGTTCAGCAGGGTGGTCTTACCGGCTCCGAGGAAGCCGGTCAGGATCGTCACCGGCAGGGCGGTGTTGATGGGATCCATCACGGCCGCAGGGGTGGGGGCGGAAAGGCTGCTGGAGCTGGAGCTGGTGGGGGACATGCAGGACAGGGGCGCTGGCGAGGGCGAAGGCAGGCGATGCGAGCTGGCGGGAGCGGCACTCGGGTGGGATCGGCCAGGCGGTGATCAGGCCGTTGCGCTGGGCAGTTGTTCCGACCATAGGCAGCCCGGCGGCGATCGCCGTGGCTCAGGGGCGCTGGAGCGGGGCCCGGGAGGGGGGAGCGGGCGTTGGGGCTGGGGGCGGGCTCGGGGGCTCGGGGTCCAGCAGCTTGCTGTCCAGCAGCTTGCTGCCCACCAGCAGGTTCAGCAGCCGATTGGTGGTGGCGGTCAGCGCGTGGATCTCCTGGAGCGACTTGATCAGCACCGGGCCGCTGTCGCGTAGTAGGGCCTCGGCCTGCAAGGAGGCCAGCCGGGCTCCGACGCCGGTGCGGTTCACTTCGCTCAAGGTCTGGCGCAACTGAGGCGCCGTGCTGGTGGTTTCGCGATTGAGGGTGCCCGAAAGCTGGCCGACCCGATCCAAGGTGCGGCGGAAGTCTCCGAGGGCCAGCGGCACGTCCTGGCTCGCCACCCGGTTGGTCTGGCGCAGGGTCTGGCGCAGATCGGTGAGGGCCACGGGCAGGTCCTGGCTGGCGATCTGGCTGGTGTGGCGCAGGGTGCGCGAGAGATCGATGCGGGTCTGGGCCAGATCCAGCAGCACCTGGCGCAGATCCAGCGAGGGCTGGTAGGCCAGGGTGAGATCGCCCCCGACCCTGGCCCGCTGCTCGGCGCCGGCTCTGCTCAGGGGTTGGGGGGTGATGGCGATGAAGCTGTCGCCCACCAGGCCTTCCTGGTTCTGGTAAGCGAGGCTGTTGGGGCCGATCAGACGGCGATACTTTTGATCGATGCGCAGCTCGATTGCCACCGAGGCATCGTTCTGCAGATTCAGCGCGGTGACGCGGCCCACCGGCAGGCCGGAGAGCTTCACCTCCATGCCGGGCTTGAGACCGTCGGCCCGCAGGGTGCGCAGCTGAACCCGGAAGCTGCGCTCACCCCAGCGCTGCTCTCGGCCCACGCCGATCAGCAGGGCCAGCAGCAACAGCAGGCCGGAGCCGAGGAACAGCCAGTTCTCCTGGGCGGGCACAGCCGGCAGGTAGCGCTTCAACTGCCGCTGAAGTGGCTGGGACTCAGGACCAGAATCCATAACAGTTTCAGGGCCAACACCAGGGCCATCGCATGCAGGATCGCATCGGCGGTCGCCTTGGCGGAGAGGTCGCCCCGCCGCAGGGCCCGTCGGCCCTCCCAGAGGCCGAGGGCGGCGGTGCTGCCCAGAAAGGCCCCTGAGCGTCCCATGGCTTCAACCAGGGCGGCTGGTTGGAGTGTCGCCAGCAGGTCGCGCCACTCGCCGAGCAGATCAGCGCGCGGTGTCATCACCATGCCCGTCAGCAGCACCGCCACCAGGAACAGGTTGAACAGCACCATGCCCACCACCACGGCGGACAGCACCGAGCGCCACCAGACCCGGGCGCCGGGTTTGCGGGCCCGCTCCAGCCAGTGGGGCATCAGCCGGGTCAGGGCCAGCAGGGCCACCACCAGCGGACCCAGCAGTTGCAGCACCGTCTGGGCCAGAATTTCAAGACTGAAGGTGCTGCTCTGCTGCAACGGGCCCACCAGCAGCCGGATCAGGCCGGCGCCGAAGGCGACGCCACCCAGCAGCACCAGGCCGGCGCAATGCAGACCATCCCGTTCGATCGTGCGCAGCAGGCTGGAGGTGGCAGAGGCCATGGGCTCAGAGCTGGGGCGACAGCGGTGGGATGACCAACAGCCGCAGGCCTGGCCAGGCGCATCGTGGCGAGGGGTCCGGCGGGCCTGGGGACAGCGCCGTGGCAGGTGGCCCGGAAACTAGATCGGCGCCGTCGCAGGGTGAACCGCTGCGCGCTCGCCGGTGGCTACGGCAACGCTTCCGGGCCCCAGTCAGTCCGCCGCGCTGTTGCGATCAGCCAGGGGAATGGCCTTCTGATGCAGTCGCTCCACCAGGCGGGCCAGCAGGGCCCGTTCGGCGGCTTGTTGCTGGCCGGCCTGGCAGATCAGCAGCAGGCTGACGGTGATGCCCTCGGGGGTCACGGCTTTGATGCCCCGCAGTTGCGGCGCTTCGAGCAGCACGCTTGCCCAGCTGGGATCGGCAGCGAACCGATTCGCCTCGGCCTCCAGCAGGGCCAGCACGCGGGGCAGCTGGCGCACGGCGTGGGAGAGCACCAGCTGCAGCTCCACCCCGGAGCGCAGCTTGGTGTGGTTCACCACCTGGCTGCACTCACTGTTCTGAATCACCACCACCCGTTGGTCGAGGCAGCGCAATTCGGTGCTGAGCAGGCCGATGTCGAGCACCGTGCCCTGGAACCCATGGATCTGCACGGTGTCGCCGATCGCATAGCGATCGTCGAAGAGCAGCACCAGCCCGGAGACGAAATCCCGCAGCAGTCCCTGAAACACGATCGCCAGGGCGCCGAGCAGGGCGCCACTGGCCAGCAGGGCGCTGCCGGACAGTTCGGCCACCCCCGGCAGTTCAGTGAGGATCCACAGGCCCACCACAGTGAGCACCACCAGATCAATCAGCCGCCGGAACACCAGCCGCAGGCTGAGGAAGCGTTGATCCCGGCGGGCGCGCCGCGCCAGCGGCACATTGACGTTGCCGGCCCACTGCCGCAGCAGCAGTTCCGCCAGGGCCCGCAGGACCGTGTCCAGGAGCCAGCCCAGGATCAGCTTGACGGCGATGCCCCAGGGCTCCAGCAGCAGGTCGAGGGCCCGGGGCACCTGGCCGGGAATGGCGAACAGGGCCACCCCGGCCATGGCGAACATCAGGGTCAGCGCGGTGGCCATCAGGGCGCGGCTGAGGCCCTGCAGGATCTGCAACCTGACGGCCTGACGCCGCGGGCGGCGGCCCAGCTCCGAGCGCGCCTCCAGGCGCCGCAGGCCATGGCGGCTGCGGCGCCAGAGGCCCAGCACCAGGGCGATGGCGATCGCCAGGGCCAGCTCCACCTTGATCACCAGGGCGAGCCGCCGCCGCAGGCTCTCGGGGCGCATCAGCTCGCGGGCGAAGCGCAGCCGCCGTTCCAGCAAGCGGCGCCAGCGCTGCGCCAGAAGGTCGGCGCCGATGCCGTTGAGGCGCACGTCCTCGTTGGTGACAGTGAGCAGGGGCAGGGGCTGGGCGCGGCCAGCCACCCGGGCCACGAGCCGAGTCGGGCCTGCGCCGTTCTTCACCACCTCCACGTTCAGGGCCGCCGGCTCGCCCTGCAGGCCGAGATTGTCACCAGCACAGGCCCGTTCTTTGCCGTGCAGGAACCCCCACTCCAGGAAGGTTTCGGCCAGGGATTCACCGCTGCTGCAGAGCTGGCGCCGCTGGTAGAGCAGGGCCAGATTGCCTTCGATCACCTGGGCGCGGGTGCTGGCATCGGGACCCTGGCCGTCGGCCGCCACCGTGGCGGTGGCCACTGTCAGCACGGGCACCCCCAGGATGCGCACCTTGCCCAGCTGGAAGCTGCCGGCATCGCCAGCGTTGCTGTCGCCCGTGGGGGGGCTGCCGTTCGGGGAGCTCAGGGCGGCGGGGCTGGCCCCCGGCCCCTTGAGCGCCTCGGCCCTGGCTCCCGGCAGGCTGGGACTTGCCAGGAACGTCAGCAGCAGCAGGGCGCAGAGGCCAGTCAGCCAGCGGTTCGGAGGCTGGGGCCACCAGGGACAGCCCGGGATGGCGGCAGCGCCGGTCGGCCGTTTCATGGCCCGGCCGCGGTCGCCTGCCGGTCGCGGCAGTGGCTGCAGAGGCCGAAGAACTCCAGGGTGTGGAACAGGGGCAGGAAGCCGGCCAGGTCGGCGTCGTGGAGCTGGACGTCGTGCACCGGGCAATGGGAGAGCCGCACGGTGCTGCCGCAGTCGACACAGGTGAGATGGTGCTCGTCGCGCTCGGTGGGGGCGAACAGGGCTTCGCCACTGGGCAGATGGCGGCAGCGCACCAGCCCCTTCTGCTGCAGTTGGCGCAGATGGCGATAAACGGTGGCCAGCCCCATGGCTCCGGCACCACCGCGCAGGCGCGCATGCACCTCCTGGCCCGAGAGCTCCTGCTCGGCAAGGCACAGCTCCGCCAGCAGCAGCTCCTGGCGGGGGGTCAGGGAGGGATCGGCGCTGGGAGGCATGGCGGCGTTGCGTTGTCCGGTTCTACCCCGCCGGCAACCAGATCACCTGCCGGACTTGCCGCTGCAGGGGCTGAAGCTGCAGGCTGCGGGCATCGATCAACACCGCCTGGGCCGGCGCTGGCGGCTGTTCGATCGGGCCGAGGCGGCGCAGGGCGGCCAGCAGCCGATCGCCGCTGGGATCAAAACTGAGGCCGGTGCCGGGCTCCAGTTCCCAGCCCGTCAGGCGCTGGCGGCGCAGCAGCTTGCCGCGGCGGTCGAGGGCCAGCAGGGTGAGCTCCGGCTGGCCGGTGCCGTCGATCAGCAGGGCCCAGATCCGCTCGCCGCCGCCGGCGCAGGCGCTGGCCACCAGGGCTTCGCTGCCGATCCAGAGCTGGCGCGGGGCCTGCCCCGGCTCCACCAGCTCTAGCGAACGGCGGTAGTCGGGCCAGTGGCGCACTAGCAGGGCGCGGCCGGAGCGGGGGCAGAAGGCGCTGAGATCACGGTTGCCCGGCAGGGTCTGCCGCCGCGGCGGCCGGGGCGGCAAGGCCTGCAGGCTCAGACCCTCAGGGCCAGGCACGACGACGGCATCCCCCTCAGGCAGCAGCTGCATCGGTCCGCTGGCGGCCAGCGCCAGCGCCTGGCTCCCCCCCTGGGCTCGCCACAGCCGGGCACGGCTTTCACTGCCTTCGCTACCACTGCCTTCGCTGCTGCTGCCTTCGCTGCTGCTGCTCTGCACCAGCAGATCGCCGCGGCGGTTGCTGCTGAGGTGGGCGAACATCAGCGCACGGCCGTCGAGCACCTGGGGTGCAGCGGCCCGCACCGGCCCCAGCTGCTGGGGGCTGGCGACCAGATTGCGCTGCTGCAGGGGGATCCGAGCCAGGTGGTAGGCCCCGAGCGCGTCCTGGCTGGCGAGGGCCACCCCGGAGCCGTCCCCGAGGGGCTCGATCACCGGTAGGCGCGGCCAGATCGGCGACAGCGGTTGCCAGGAGCCGTCGTGCTCGCGCAGCTGCAGTTGCTCGCCGCCGGCGACGGGCACCACCGCCAGCACCCGGGGTCTGGGATCCCAGTGCCAGAGACGGGGCTGCAGGGCCAGGCCGCGGCGGTCGCGACCGGCCAGCCGCAGCTGCAGCGGCTGCTCCAGCCGCTGGCCGGCGGTCAGTGCCAGCAGCAGCGCGTCGCTGGAACCCAGCCAGCGATGGCTCAGGTTCGGTTGCAGGGCACTGGCGCTCTGGAGGCTGGCGCTGTCCATCGGCCGGCTGAAGCGGGCCTGCAATGCCGCCGGCCCCGAGCTGGCCGCGGCGTTGATCAGCCGCTGCAGGTGGGGTGGTTGCCGCTGCAGGGCCTGTTGCTGGATCAGGACCAGCAGGCTGGGCAGAGCGAGGGCCAGGGCCAACGCCCCTCGGGGCCGGCGGCGTGGGGGGCTCACGGCTCCAGGGGCCGGGCCGGCCGGGCGATCCGCTCGATGCGGCTGGGCAGCACCACCAGCTGTCTGCCGTCGGCGCTGCTGGTCACCGCCATCCGGCCTTCCAGTCGCAGCCACTGGTCTGGTGGTGGCGGCGGGCCGGGCCAACGCACCGGCAGCCCCACCGGCGCCGCATCGGCCAGGCAGCAGCGCACCAGCAGCCGGGCGATCTGGGGCGGCTCGCCGGCCATCGGCAGCACGAAACCGCTGATCCGCACTGGATCTCCCGCGAACAGGTCCGGATCCGGTTGGCTGCGCAGCAGCCGCACCCAGTCGGTGAGGCTGCGCTGGGCCGGGGGCAGCACGAAGCTGAGGTCCTCCTGGGCGGTGTCGTCGCCGGGGCGCTGGGCGGCCAGATCGGCGAAGGAGGGGGCCGGCGGCAGGACGATCACCGCCAGGCTGAGGGCCGCGGTGACCAGCAGCACCAGCCCCTGGCGGCGGCTGGCCCGTTCAGCGGCGGCGGCGGCATCGACCAGGCCCAGCCGCAGCTGCACCAGGGCCAGCGCCAGCAGCAGCAGGCCCGCCAGGGCCACGAGCGGATGGAAGGCGGCGCGCAGCAGCAGATCGAGGCGGCCATCGGCGCTGCTGCGCAACAGCACCAGGGCCCAGAGGGCCAGCAGCAGGCCCCGCTGCAGGGCGGCCCGTTGCGGCAGGGGAGGGCGCCCAGGGGTCGGTTTCATAGGCGCCAGAGGTTGATCCATTGGCCGATCAGCAGCACCAGCAGGCTGGCGCCGGCGATCGTCAGCAGCAGCCCCCGCGGCCGCAGCAGCAGCCCCAGCAAGCCCACCAGTTTGAGGTCGATCACCGGCCCCAGCAGCAGGAAGGCCAGCAGGGCGCCGGGGGTCACCTGGGCGGCGAAGCTCAGGGCCAGGAAGGCGTCGACGCTCGAGCACACCGACACCACCATGGCCAGCAGCATCAGCGCCAGAATCGAAAGGGTGGGGGCGCCGCCCACCGTCAGCAGCCAGGTGCGGGGCACGAAGGTCTGCACCAGGGCGGCCAGCAGACAGCCCAGCACCAGCAGTAGAGCCAGATTCAGAAATTCCTGGCCGCCGTGCCGGAACAGCTCCGCCAGCGAGGGGCGGCGCGGCGTTCCGGTGGCTGCCGTCAGCGCTCCCCCACCGAGCACACCACCACCCAACACACCGCCACCCAGCACACCGCCGCGGCGCTCCAGCAGGCTCACCTCGCTCAGGGGTAGGGCCAGTCGCCGCTCCGCCAGCAGATCGCCCTGCAGCAGCTCGGCTTCGGGCACCAGGCGCAGCAGCAGGGCCAGGCCCACGGCCACCAGCACGGCGCCGAGCGGGCGGGCCAGCAGCAGCCAGGGCTGGTTCGGAAAGGCGGCCCAGGTGCTGGCCAGCACGATTGGATTGAGCACCGGCGCCGCAAACAGAAAGCCCAGCGCCGCGCCCAGGGGAGCACCGCCCACCAGCAACTGGCGGGCGACGGGCACGTTGCCGCATTCGCAGGCCGGCAGGGCGAAGCCCAGGGCCGCGCCGCTGAGCGGCCCCAGCACCGGATGGGAGGGCAGCCGTCGCAACCACTGGCCCCCGGGGGCACACCAGCGGGCCGCAGCTGAGATCAGCACCCCGATCAACAGAAACGGCAACGCCTCGATCAGTAGCCCCTGGAACAGGGCCCAGGCCGTGGCCAGGCGGGCGGGGCTCATGGCAGCAAGCTCATGGCAGCAAGCTCAGGGCGCCTCAAAGATGCCCAGACCATCGGCCTGCTGCTCGCCGCTGTCGCCGTAGGCGTCGACAGGTTCGTCGTAGGAGGTTTCGCGGTAGGGGAGTTCGGGCCAGGCGTCGTCGGCATAGCCATCGCCGACGTCGCCTGCGGCGGCACCGCTGAACCAGGCGGGGATGGCCGTGAAGCAGGCGGCGTTCTTCTCGTTTTCGCGCGCTTCGACACGGAAGCAGCAGCTGCGCCCCCCCTCGCGGCCCTGCAGCAGCTCGTTGGCCCAGCCCCAGACCAGTTCAGCGCTGGCCTCCATGCCCACATTGGTCATCACCCGCAGGTCGAGGGCACCCTGCTCATGCAGGCTCTGCCAGCTGGCCAGCAGCGGATCGTCGGCGTTGGCCAGGAAGGTGTGATCGAACTGCTCAGCCAGACGCTGCTGCAGTTGCTTGAGACTGGAGAAATCCACCACGAAGCCGTGCTGATCGAGGCTTTTGGCCTGGAACCAGAAGCGGAAACTGCGGCTGTAGCCGTGCACAAAACGGCAATGGCCCGGATGGCGCCACTGGCGATGGGTGCAGGGGAAGCCGTTGAAGGTCTTGCTGCAGGTGTAGGCCGCTGGTGTGGACATGGCGGGTGGCTCTGGGGCCATCATCCCAGCCTGAAGCCGAGCCTGGCTGCTGCTGGCCTGGATGGGTTGGCCATGGGCTCGGGCCCTGGGGCGTCAGCGGCTGGAGATTGTTGCCGCCAGGAGGCGGGATGTCGCCTCAGTAGCGTTGAACCCAGTGGCCGGCGATGCCGTGAGTGATAGCCCGAGCGGCCTCCAGTCGACTGGCCCAGCCTGGATCGAGGGCCTGCGCTGGAATGAGGCTGGATTGATCCCGGCCGTGGCCCAGGACTGGCTCGATGGGGCGGTGCTGATGGTGGCCTGGATGAATCGCCAGGCCCTTGAGCGCACCCTGGCCAGCGGTGAGGTGCACTACTGGAGTCGCTCCCGCCAGGAGCTGTGGCACAAGGGAGCCACCAGCGGCCATTTCCAGACACTGCGCGGCCTACGCTACGACTGCGATGCCGATGTGTTGCTGCTGACGATTGAGCAGCAGGGGGAGGTGGCCTGTCACACCGGGGCCCGCAGCTGCTTCTTCGGTGAAGGCGTTGGCGAAGCAGGCGGCGAAGCCGAGCTGGCTCAGGCGGTCGCCGCTGGTGGCCCCACCGC
>CAIZOZ010000431.1 GCA_903934745.1 uncultured cyanobacterium | reverse complement strand
GCCGGTGGCCAGCCGTTCATTGATCGATTCGGCCGGCCGGGCCCGCACCTTGCCGTTCACCTGCAGCACGGTCTCGTTGCGCAGGTGCTCGGCCACGGCGAAGGCCTCCGGGCTCAAGTCGGGATCCACGGTGATCTGCACCGTGCCGCTGCGGTCGCGCAGATCGATGAAGATCACGCCGCCATGGTCGCGGCGCCGGTCCACCCAGCCGCAGAGTTGCACGTCCTGGCCAGTGGCGTCGTGGCGCAGGTCGCCGCATCCGTGGCTGCGCATGGTGAATTCTCTGGGTAACCGCCGATTTTCCCATGGCGAGGCCATGCAGCCCCACCCTGCCAGGGTTCAACCTGCGGTCGCGCGGGCCTGGACAGAAGCAGGGATAGGGGGATCGGCGGGGTGGGTCGCCGGCCTGGCCGCCCGGGAGGTGAAGGCTTGGTCTCGATTCGAGAGCGACCTGAGGCGTGCGCGGAGATGTGGCTAAATGATTGGGTGAATCAACTCAGGCCCTGCATCCCATGAACCGTCGTCAGCTCCTCATCGGATCTGCCATTGGAGTTGCGGGAGCCGCCCTTCCCCTGATCGGCTCCCGCAGCGCCCAGGCTTCAGGCGCCATGAGCCATGAACTGCAGGAGAGCCTGCGGGCCTGCACCCCCAGCGATGCTCTGGGCCGGCTGCAGGATGGCAATGCCCGCTTCGCCAAGGCCTGGACTGCTGCCAGCGGAACGGGGACCCCGCAACAGCGGATGCAGAAGCTGAACGCCATCTGGGATAACAACTGTCAGATCGATCCCCACGCCCTCTCCCAGGGCCAGAAACCTTTTGCCGCCCTTCTGTCCTGCGCCGATTCCCGCGTGGATCCCAGCTGGATGTTCGCCTGCGGATCCGGGGAGCTGTTCCAGGTGCGAAGCGCAGGCAACACCGCCTTTGACGACGGCATCGCATCTCTGGAATATGCCGTTGCTGTTCTCGGGGTACCGCTGATTGTGGTGATGGGTCACAGTGGCTGCGGAGCGGTGAAGGCGGCCATCGCCAGCGATCCCCTCACCCCCTTACTGGAGAAGCTGGTGACACCGATTCGCGCCAGCCTCCAGAGCCGTGATGACCTGAACCAGGCGATCCAGGAGAACTGCCGGTACGCCACCGGTCAACTGACCGCGCGCAGCACGGTGATCAAGGACGCAGCCGCCAGCGGCAAGCTCAAGATCAGAAGTGCCTACTTCGACATCGGCAGCGGCGTGGTGTCCCTGATCTGAGCGGCCCGCTGTAACCGCACCGCTCGGGGAGCAGGCCCCTCATGGAGGGGGATGAGCCTGCCAAGGCAAGCCCGCTGAATAGGGCCTCAGAGCGCCGCTTGCCCTGTCCGGGATTGCTGGGGGGTGGCGGCGCGCCCCGGGGTTCAAGCCGGTCGATTCGCTCTTCCCTGCGGAGGGCTGAACCTGTTTGGCAAAGCCTTTCGGCACCAGTCGATGACCTTCAGCCGCTGACGGCGCTATGGCCTGGAGCCTGGAATCCCTCAGCCGCACCGATAAAAGGGCCGCTTCACCACCACAGCCGGCTCGGCCTTGCCGCGGATCTCCACCGCCAGCTGGGTGCCGATCCGGGCGGCGTCGCTGGGCACGTAGGCCAGGGCGATC